>CAZOTM010000249.1:0-3555 GCA_964582675.1 uncultured Clostridiaceae bacterium | reverse complement strand
CCCCCCGCCATAAACGCCTGCCATAAACCCATTCCAAGGCTACGATTGGGAAGGGACCATTTTAACTCCGCCGCTCAAAATGAAGAGGTCAAAATGAAGAGGTCGAAATGAAGGGGTCAAAATGAAGGGGTCAAAATGAAGGGGTTCAGCCCATTGAAGGGATCCGTCCCCTGGAAATAGACTGCAGTTTTTACCCATATACCCCGGGCGGGAACACAGGCTGGCTTCACACAGGAGCCAGCCGGGAAAAATATCAAGTCAGCTGAGCGGGCTGCCTGGGAAAGGGGAAATTCAGACAGACGGCGGATGGGGGGAAGGTGCTATAATGATTCTTGGAGGTAGAAAAATGAATCTTTTTACAATGGATTATTATACGGATTTCAGGGATGTTGACAGATATTTTGATATCAGGGCCGATTCCATGATGCAGGTCTTGGGGACGATCTCATCCCACCATGAAGTAAGGGGCTTTAAATTTCAGCCTGACTATATGAAGCAGCGCGGGATGGCCTGGATTTTGTACCAGTGGAAGATTAGAATACTCAAACCGAAGCAGTATGCCAGAAGACTCACTTTTAAAACCCTGCCGGTGGTGGAAAAGGATGTCTACTGTTATCGATACTATGAGATAAGGGATATCGAGGGAGAGGTTGTGGGCTATGCCCTGGCCCACTGGGTTGCCATCGACCTGGATAAGCGAAAAATCACCAGGATACCGGAGGACCTTAAGGCGCTGATCCAGGGGGATGGGATCCCAACCCCTGAACAAAAGCGGATCATCGATGGCAGTGATAAAAAACCGGTGAGGAAAAGGGATACAACCTTTGACTTTGAAATCGAGATCCCTTTGCGATACTCCGATGTGGACTCCAATCTCCATGTCAATAATGCAATTTACGGGGGATGGGCAACTGAGACCATCCATCAGTTTGATCCGGAATTTTTGCTGAAATACTATCATGAAGAGATCCGGGTGGTCTACAAAAAGGAAAAGCTGCCGGGCGGGTTTGTCAAATCCAAGCTTAGCCTGGCCGGGGACACCTCTTACCATGAAATTTATGACGAGGCGGATAATTTGTTGACCCTGATCGAGATGAAATGGGTCCCGAAGACGGCTTCCAACGGTGACTACTCCGAGTATCGGATCGATGACATGGCTTGATCTTCGGGAAATCGTGATTGCCAAGGCAAAGGATGATATACCCTGAAGACGGATTATTTGATGAAAAACCCCATGCTTGTTTCAGATCAAACATGGGGTTTGGCGCATTTTCGGCGGGTATCAAGCTCTCCCGCGGTCTTCCCGGATGGCAGCTGCCGCCGCCATGGCACTGCTCCATGCCCACTGGAGATTATAGCCGCCGCAGGCGCCGCAGACATCCAGGACTTCTCCGGTGAAGTAGAGTCGGGGGATCCCCTTCGATTCCAGAGTGTCCTGGTGGACCGCCTTCAAGGAAACGCCGCCCAGGGTGCTCTGGGAATTGGCAAAGCCATTCGTGCCGGTGATCCCCATTTCCCAGGCAGTCATCATATGGAGGAGCCTGGCGACGACGTCCTCAGGGATGTCCCTGACCCTGGTGGTCATCTTTTCCAGGCCTGAGGTTTTAAAAAGCACCGGAATCAGTTTCTTGTTGATGATGCCGTTTAACAAATCCTCCGCCTGGCGATGGGGGAAGCGGCGGATCTGAGTCCTGAGCAAATCGTCGACTTCTGCCAGTGACAGCTCCGGAAAGAGATCGATCCGGACATGGGGAGACTGACCATCATCCAGGAGGGGGGAGGCAAACCGGGACATCTGGAGGACCGGGGGGCCGGAAATGCCGTAGTCCGTAAACAGCAGTTCGCCCGTCTCCCGGTATACCTCACTCCCCTCACTGAGGAGGGTGATCCCGCAAATCCCTTTGACACCGGACAGGGCCCGCAGCTGCTTAAAGTCAGTAGTCAACTGGACCAGGGCCGGCAGGGGCTTGATGATCTCATGACCCAATTCCCGGATCAGCTTATAAGCGGAGCCGTCGGACCCGGAAGCGGGCATGGCCTGGCCGCCGCTGGCAAAAACCAGATAATCGGACCGGAACTCCTCCTCCCCGGCGGACAGTTGAAAGCCGTTTTTTACCCGGATGCTCTTCACCCGGGCTTTTGCATAGATGGGGACTTGGAGCTCCTCCAGCCTGAGCCTTAACAGGTCGGAAACGGAAGATGCCTGCAGGGACATGGGATAGATCTTCCCCTCCTCCAGGGTGCGGGTGGGCAAACCCAGACTGGTGAAAAGCTCAAGGGTCTGCTGGACACCAAACTGCTTTAACGGTCCCCAGTCAAAGTCCGGATCAGAGGTGGAGAAATAGGGTGTAAAGTCGGTGCAGTGGATCAGGCTGGCGTTGGAAAAGTTGCAGCGACCGTTGCCGGTGGTGAGGAGTTTTTTCAGGATCCGGTCCTGGGAGTCGACCAAAGCGCAATCCAGACCGGCTTGTTTTAAGAGGATGGCGCAAAGCACACCGGAGGCTCCGGCGCCGATTATGATAATTGTATGTTTTTTCATCATTTCACCTTTGGCAGCCTTTTTTTAGGAAAATATGCTATTATGAATACCACAGAGCTTTTCGTGGGATGTTTAATAGACCTTCGAAACTAAATGTATTATATCAGGTATATAAAGGTGGTAATGGGGATGGCTGGAAATTTGCTCGATCATAAAGTCTGGGTAGTCGCCGGGGATGTTAAGAATGAGACCAAATATGCCTACACCATCGTTAACGCATTGAAAGCATCAGGCTATACGGTGTATGGCTATCATCCGAATTCACAGGATCCCGAGGTCTATCGTGACTTTTCAGTGCTCCCCCAAACCCCTGGGGTGTTGGATCTGGTCATCAACCCGGTGAAGGGGCTGGAGGTTGTCAAAGCAGCCAGGGCAGCTGGGATCATGAACGTCATGGCACAGCCGGGAGCGAGAAGTGAAGAGATCAGAGCCTTTTGCGAAACCAATGGTATGGTCTATGTTGAATCCTGCGTCCTGGTTGAACTGAGCCGGTAAGGCCCTGAAAATATATTTTCCTCGAACTGGGTATTTTCCTTAAAAAAAAGTTGACACGGAGTTCAACCGTAATGTATTATAGTTTAGTCAGCATTTTTTATATTTCCCTTCAAGGGGATGTTAAAATTCTGAAATTGGTTGACATGGCCCCTTGGTCAAGCGGTTAAGACACCACCCTTTCACGGTAGTAACAGGAGTTCGATTCTCCTAGGGGTCACCATTTTAATTGAATAAAATATACACAAAAGACATGGGAGCATAGCTCAGCTGGGAGAGCGTCTGCCTTACAAGCAGAGGGTCATAGGTTCGATCCCTATTGTTCCCACCATTCCTTTTGTGGCCCAGTGGCTCAGTTGGTTAGAGTGCCGGCCTGTCACGCCGGAGGTCGAGGGTTCAAGTCCCTTCTGGGTCGCCATTTCCGGCCCCTTGGTCAAGCGGTTAAGACACCACCCTTTCACGGTGGGATCAGGAGTTCGATTCTCCTAGGGGTCACCATTTTAATTGAATAAAATATACACAAA
>CAZOTM010000248.1:0-3566 GCA_964582675.1 uncultured Clostridiaceae bacterium | reverse complement strand
TACATGACACCCCTGATCGAAGGCGGTCATGTCTACATGGCCAGACCGCCCCTATTCCGGATCGCCAAAGGCAAAGACCATATGTATGTATACGATGAAGAGGCCAAAAATGCCGCAATTGAAAAGCTGGGCGGCAATGAAGGCAGTATCACCATGCAGCGCTACAAGGGTCTCGGTGAAATGAATCCGGGGCAGCTTTGGGAAACCACCATGGATCCGGCCAACCGGATTCTGGATCGGGCAACCGTGGATGATGCCAAGCTGGCGGATGAAATTTTCACCATCCTGATGGGCGAGAAGGTTGAACCAAGACGAGAATTCATCGAGCGGAACGCAACCAAAGCCGAGCTGGATATTTAGGAGGGCAGAATAAATGAGTGATACTAACTTAAATCGTGGAACTGTGCAGGATGTCGAGCTTTCACAGGTAGTCAAGAAAAGCTACATCGACTACTCCATGAGCGTTATTGCCGGAAGAGCCCTGCCTGATGTGAGAGACGGCCTGAAGCCGGTCCATAAACGGATCCTTTATGCCATGCACGAGTCCAGTATGACCCCGGACAAGCCCTATAAAAAGTGCGCCAGGATCGTCGGTGATGTCATGGGTAAATTCCATCCCCACGGTGATTCCTCCATCTACGATGCTTTGGTCCGACTGGCACAGCCCTTCTCCATCCGGTATACACTGGTTGAAGGTCAGGGTAATTTCGGCTCCATGGACGGGGACAAAGCAGCGGCTCCCAGGTATACCGAGTGCCGCATGCAGAAAATCGCCCTGGAAATGGTCAGGGACATTAACAAGGATACGGTGGATTTCTCTCCCAACTACGATGGCAATGAAAAAGAACCGAATGTTCTGCCTTCCCGATTCCCCAATCTTTTAGTCAACGGCTCCACCGGGATCGCCGTTGGTATGGCGACCAACATTCCGCCGCACAACCTCAGAGAATCCATCGATGGCGTCATCGCCATGATCGAAAAACCGGATATCAGCGTCCTGGAATTGATGCAGTTCATCAAGGGACCGGATTTCCCCACCGGGGGGATCATCTACGGCACCAGCGGGATCCGGGAAGCCTACGAAACCGGCCGGGGCAAGCTGTTAGTCAGGGCAAAAACCGAAATTACCGAGCACAAGGGCCGGGAGCGGATCGAAATCACCGAACTGCCCTATATGGTCAATAAAGCCCGGCTGGTGGAATATATCGCCGACCTGGTCAAAGACAAGCGGATTACCGGCATCTCAGATATCACGGATCTGTCCGATCGCAACGGCCTGTTGATCACCATCGACATCAAACGGGATGCCAACGCCAATATCGTTTTGAATCAGCTGTTCAAAATGACCAAGCTGCAGGATACTTTTGGCATCATCATGCTGGCCCTGGTGGACTTACGACCCAAGCAGCTCAACTTAAAGGAGATCCTGTTCCACTACTTGAACCATCAGAAGGAAGTCGTCACCAGGCGGACCCGGTATGATCTGCGCAAAGCCGAAGATCGGGCCCATATCCTGGAAGGCTTGCTCATCGCCTTGGACCATATCGACGAGGTCATCCGCATCATCCGTAATTCAGAGTCCTCTGAATATGCCAAGAGCGAATTGATGACCAGATACAGCTTATCGGAGATCCAGGCTACCGCCATTCTGGACATGCGATTGAGACGATTGGCCCAGCTGGAGCGAAATAAAATCAACGATGAATACACTGAACTGGCAGCCCTGATGAGCCGGCTGAAGGAAATTCTGGGAGATGACCAGGTTCTGATGGAGGTTATTAAAACCGAACTATTGGAGATTAAGGCCAAATACGGAGATCCCCGGCGCACCAGGATCGAGTTCATGACCAATGAGATCGCCTATGAAGATATGATCAACGAAGAGGAAGTGGTGATCACCATCACCGACGGCGGTTATATCAAAAGGATCCCGGCGGACACCTATTCCAGCCAGCGCCGGGGGGGCAAGGGGATCCAGGCCATGAACACCAAGGAGGATGATTTTGTCTCCACGGTATTTGTGACCTCCACCCACCGGAACCTCCTGTTCTTCACCAACAAGGGCAAGGCCTACCGGCTGAAAGCCTACGAGATACCGGATGCCGGCCGGAGCGCCAAGGGCATGAATATCATCAACCTCCTGCCCATTGAAAAGGACGAGACCATCCAGGCCGTCCTATCCATCGGCAGCATCAGCGAAGGCTCCTATCTGGTCATGGGAACCAAGGGCGGCGTGATCAAGAAGACGCCGCTGAAGGATTTCGCCAACATCAGGAAGAGCGGGCTCATTGCCATCAGCCTGAAAGAAGGGGACGAACTGCTCCACGTGAAGGTCACCCGAGGCGATGCGGAGCTGATTTTCGTTACGAAAAAAGGCTATGGCATAAAATTCAGCGAACAGGATATCCGGCCCATGGGCAGGACTGCCACTGGAGTCAGGGGCATCAAGCTGAGAGCCGGCGATGAGGCGGTGACATTGGATATCGCCGTGGAAGGGGAAGATCTCCTGGTCGTTTCTGAGAATGGCATCGGCAAAAAAACCCAGATCGCCAGTTATACCGGACAAAACCGGGGCGGCCTGGGCAAGATCGCCTACAAGGTAACCCAAAAATCCGGCAGTGTCGTGGCAGCCAGGGTAACCAACGATGAAGATGAGGTAATGCTCATCAATTCCAATGGGATCGCCATCCGGATCAAGGCAGCGGATATCTCAAGAACTTCCCGGGCAGCAACTGGTGTCATTTTGATGAAATCAGCCGATGGCTCAAAGGTGGTGTCCATGGCCAAGATCAAAAAGACGGATGACCTGGAAGGGGATATCGAGGAAATCGATGATGAGGCGTTGATCATGAAGGACAATGAGCGGTTCGACAACGATGAAATCATTGACATCGATGGACGGGACAACCGTTCCGATTCCAGAAGCAGCACTCATTTGGAGGCCTTCATCGATGATTCCGAAGCCGACGATGCGGCAAGCCCGACGGATGAACTATTCGACGAGCTGGACGAAGAACCTGATTCAGAGGAATAGGTACCCATAAGGGTCCTGTGACTCCTTAATAAAAATATAGAAAACATCAAATCCCGGAGAACGTTACAAAACGGTCTTCGGGATTTTTGTCTGGCTTTGTTCTGTCCAAGCTTCAGCAGGTTTATCGTAGATCCCATCAATGGCTGGACTCTTTCAAACGCTGGATAGTTTTCCGGATTGATGATCAGACTTATGAGAAGCAGACTCAAAGTTATGGCTGTTTGTGTATTCCTATCATGATCTTCAGAGTGTTTTCACAGTTAATACCACAATGCATTGGATAAAACGGTGATCCCATTGAAGAAAACAGACTCCTTCCGGTATTAACTTGGTCACACAGCACTTTAGTGAGGCTTTTCGGGTAGGCCTTGGTTTCAGAAACGGCTGGTTGATGAGGGGGGAATTTACTTTTTCATTATGTTCATCAGAAAGATCTACAGAAAGTTCTTTAAAAAGTTCTATAAAAAGTTTTGCAGAATCAAGGAAAAAATGGGAAAAGACTATTTACAAAAAATGGCTTAGGTAGTATATT
>CAZOTM010000247.1:0-3589 GCA_964582675.1 uncultured Clostridiaceae bacterium | reverse complement strand
GGGGCTTACCAGCACCACATGCAGGAAATGGATCCGGCGATCCTGCCCCGGGCAGCCAAGATTTTCTTTGATTCCCAGGAAGCCGTTCTGTCCGAATCCGGTGATATTCTGATCCCCTTGGAACAGGGAATCATTACCATGGCGGATCTTTCCGGAGACATCGGCAGAGTCATCAAAGGCGAGGTACCCGGCCGGGAAAACGATGAGGAGATCATCGTCTTTGAAACCGTGGGCGTGGCAGCCCAGGATCTGGTCACCGCCAAAGCGATTTACGACCGGGCTGTTGAACAGGGCATCGGCACTCAGTGGAGCTGACACCTGAGGGGGCTGACACCTGGTGGAAATTACACCTTGAGGAGGGGATCAGGTCTGAAGTTGAGATCACGACTCCGCTTCACCAGCAGGACGCCAACCGTTGAATGAGAAAAGCCAATGAAAGCAAGGACCAGAGCCAAGGCGGGGTTCTTGCTTTTTAACGTTCAAGGGGAAATCAAAGCAATACGCACTCCGTAAAAAGCTGTTTTTGCCGGATAAAGCTTTTCTAAAAAACTGGCCTGCCAACCAGAGAAATATTTACCGTATCAATCCTGACGAGGAGCGAATATTGCGGGGATAGCCCAGGATTGTATTGATTATTAACAGTGCTATAATTTAGGTGAGATGATGGTGGTAGGCATAATTTCTAATTTGAACCCTGAGGAGGGATCGATGTGGAGGAAGGCTTTATCAACGTCGGCGGCAAAAAGCTTTGGTATGGAGTTTTCAACCAAGAGAAAGACGGAGTTCCCTTACTGGTAGTACACGGCGGTCCGGGATTTATGACCATAACGGAGGGATTTGAGGAACTGGCAGACCAGCGGCCGGTCTATTTTTACGACCAGCTGGGCTGCGGCAAATCGGAAAAAGCCGACAGCATTGATGATTACAGCATAGAAAACTATGTGGAAGAACTGGCGGCGGTTTTGAAAGAACTGCATTTAGAAGAGGTTATTCTCCTTGGTCACTCCTGGGGCGGCGGCCTGGTAACCAAATATTATTTGGATAAGCAGCCATCTGCGGTGAAAAAGCTCGTCCTGCTGTCACCGCTTCTAAGCAGCAAAGTATTCAAAGAATGTTCGAAAATCAACATCCAGCGGATGCCCCAGGCTTTTCAGGAAACCCTGGAACGGTGTACGGCAGCCATGGATTTTGGTGATAAGTATCAGGGGAATATGCTTGCCTTCTACAAGAAATACATGAGTTCCCTGCGCCCATTCCCGCAATGGCTTATGCAAGCCTTCGCCAATATGAATGAAGAGGTGAGCGGGAAACTGACCGGGCCCAGTGATTTGACGATGCTGGGTCCACTAAAGGATTTTGATCTCATGCCCCAGCTGCCTTTGATCAACATTCCCGTTCTCCTGGCAGGAGGCGATACGGATGAAGTGACGGTGGAAGAAATGCGAACCTATCAGCTGGCCATACCCAATGCCCAGCTGGCGGTCATTCCCCATGCCGGACATGTCTCCCACCTGGATCAGCCAGCCATATTCCAATTGGTGGTCAATACCTTCCTGAACCAGACACAATCGTCCTGAGGATTCCAGGGTGGACCGAACAGATGGTTGAACAATTGATCTGAAAACTTTTAAATTCCCCCGCCGGCTGGCAGAGTCAACAAACTGTCAGCCGGCGGGGGTATTTTTTGAATGGGGAGGAAAAGGAGAATCTCTTCCGGGGACGGTTCAAGGCCGATACCAGGGAATGGTCACCTTGAAGAATAAAGTTCGCCATTTGCGAGGGGAAATATAGCCGCTCTGGTTAAATGGAGATATGCCGCTCTGGTTAAATGGCTCTGGTTAAATGAAGTATATCTTGACATCAAGATATATCCGGGTTATTATTATCTTGACACCAAGATATAACAGATGATCGGGAGGGTACGATTTGAAAAAGAACCGTTTGAAATTTGTCCTGGCTTTGGCCAGAACCCATAACAGCATCTTTGACGCCATTGGCAGGGATATCCAAGGTTACGGCTTCACCGTCAGTGAATTCGGCGTCCTGGAGTTCTTGTACCACACCGGGGAGCAAAGCGTCCAAAAGATCGCCGAGAAGATCCTGGTGACCAGCGGGACCATAACCTATGTCATTGACAAGCTGCAAAAGCAGGGGCTGGTACTCCGGAAACAATGTGAAACGGACAAACGGGTCTATTTTGTGGCCTTGACTCCGGAGGGAGAGGAAACCATCAGCCGGATTTTCCCGCTCCATGAGGCGTTTTTGAACGAGCTGCTGAGCGGGGTGGATGAAGAGCTGATAAAAGCCGGGTTAAATGACCTGATCAAGATAAATAATGCCCTGAACCGAAAAGACCAAGTTTAAATAATTTAGAATCCAAGGAGAAAACCGCAATGATTAAAAAAATTGACCACAAAACCATGGGCAGGAGTAATTTGGGGTGGCTGCAAAGCCTTTTCCACTTTTCTTTTGCCGACTACTACAATCCCAACAACATCAATTTTGGCACCCTGCGGGTAGTCAATGACGACCTGATCAAGTCCGGCACCGGCTTTCCCACCCATCCCCACCGGGACATGGAGATCATTTCCTATGTCATCGACGGGGAGTTGACCCACGGGGACAGCATGGGCAACAAGCGGACTCTAAGCCGCGGCCAGGTCCAATACCTGAGTGCCGGCACGGGGATCACCCACAGCGAATACAACTACAGTGATGTGACTGCCCGCTTCCTGCAGATATGGATCCTCCCTGATCAAAGGGGCTACCGGCCCAACTATGGAGACTACAAGTTCAACTGGGATGACCGAAAGAACAAATGGCTCCACATCGTTTCGGGACAAACCGGGAATGCTCCGGTTAAGATCAACCAGGATGTCAATTTCCACGTCCTGGAGCTGGACAAGGGCCAGGAAATCACTTTCCCCGTGGCAGAGGGCCGACAGGCTTATTTGATCCAGATCGAGGGAACCTCGCAGGTCAACAACATAGAGCTCCAGATGCGGGATGCCATGGAGATCACCGAAGAAGACATCCGGATTGCAGCAGCTGAAACCAGCCATTTCATTGTCATCGAAATGAAGAAGGCAGCTGCCTAAACCAAGCCCAAATTAAAGCCAGGGTTGCCATAGGGCTGCCCAAAATACAAAAAACCTTCAGGCGGCGGCCTGGAGGTTTTTTGAACGGTGGATCGAAGGAGCAATGGCTGCATTGGTGGGGTTATGTCGACGGGGGGGCTGCTTCCAAGCTGGTGCTCTTGTCATGGTGGTTGTCCTCAGAGCTATCAGGCTGGTTGGCGGTCCACAGGATTACTGCGCCGCGCCGCCTTGCCTGCGGCGTTTGAACCTGCTGCCCAGGTAGGCGCCCAGACAGGTTATGACCATCAGCAGGACGAGGTAGATGATGTAGTAGAGGTTTTGTTCCGTGAAGGTATACAGCAGGAGGAACATTGCACCGGGCAGACTCAACCACATTCCCCATTTCCAGGCCAGATCGGGCAGGAGAAAGCCCCAGATCATGCCTAACCCGAGATAGATCATGAGGATGACGCCGATGATGACCAACCGCTCAAAGAGCCGGCCATCGGTAA
>CAZOTM010000246.1:0-3597 GCA_964582675.1 uncultured Clostridiaceae bacterium | reverse complement strand
CCGCCGCCGCCCACAGGATGAAGCTGCAGATCAAGTGGGTGGATTCGGAGCAGAAATTCCGTCCCCCCGCCCTGGCCGGGGTTCTCAAAGATGTGGACGGGATCCTCATCCCTGGTGGTTTTGGCGTCCGCGGGATCGAGGGCAAGATCGCCATAGCTGAATATGCCCGGACCCACAACATCCCGTTTCTGGGCATTTGCCTTGGTATGCAGGTGGCGGTGATAGAATTCGCCCGCCACGCCTGCCACCTCAAGGACGCCAACAGTACGGAGTTCGACCCCGCCACTCCGCATCCCGTGATCCACTTGATGGAAGGCCAGCTTTACCAGAAAATTGTGGGCGGAACAATGCGCTTGGGCTCCTACCCTTGCAAGCTAGAGCCAGGCACTCTGGCCCGCAGGACCTACGGCAGAGCCTTGATCGCCGAAAGACACCGCCACCGCTTTGAATTCCACAACGCTTATCGGGATAAGCTGACTGCCAAAGGGCTGTGCCTGAGCGGTTTTTCGCCCGACGGTCTGTTGGTGGAGATCGTGGAGCTGCCCTCCCATCCCTTCTACCTCGGGGTCCAGTTCCATCCCGAGTTCAAATCCCGCCCCCGGAAATCCCATCCCCTGTTCAAGGCCTTTTTCAGTGCCGCCCACATCTATAATTATGGTAAAGCCAACTGAGCATTTTTCAAAGCCTTTCGGCTCTCCTGTGTAAAATATTCCACAAACCCGGAGATATTTAACTGATTATCCCTTGACCTCTTCCGGCTGATCACAAGACTGACAACGTCAAATAACGGAATTCTTCTGAATATACGAAGAGGTTGATTTATCATGCGCATGCTGTCGAACCCGGGCCTCCGGAAAAGAGGAGCCAAAACGCTTGGCGTAGCGCTTCTCCTGGCTCTGTTGACACTGTCGGCAGGCTGTGGAAGCAAAGAACTTGTTTCGACAGCTCCCAAACTCGATACCCCGCCGACCAAAACCACCCCGGCCAAAAAGCTCTTCAAACTCCGCTACCGGATGAAGTGGCTGCATCAGGCCCAGTTTGCCGGAGCTTTAGTGGCCAAAGAAAAAGGATTTTATGCCCAGCGCGGCCTCGACGTGGAAATCCTTTCCGGCGGCGGGGACAATCCACCCTATCCATCCCTCATCGAAGGTTCGGCCGACATCTCGAACCTCAATCTCATCACCGCTTTGAAATACCATGTTACAGACCATCCGTTGGTTTGCCTGGCCCAAATTTCCCAGAAGAGCTCCACTGTGCTGGTCGGAAAAAAAACCTCGGGGATCAAAACCATTAAAGACCTTGAGGGCAAAAAGATCGGCGTTTGGCGCGACGGGGGGGGCGATCACGTTCGTTTCTTTCTGGAAAGCCTGGGCATGAACATCCGCGTGATCCCGATCGACTGGTCGGTGAACCTCTTGCTCAATGACGCCATAGACATGATGAATGCCATGGTGTACAATGAATACAACCGTATCCTCATGTCCGGCTTAAGGGAGGAGGACCTGGTGGTCTTCGATCTTGCCGATTATGGATTCGACCTTGCCGAGGATGGTTTGTACGCCACCAAAGAGTTCTATGAGCGCCATGAACAGCAATGCCACGATTTTGCCGCGGCAACCCTCGAAGGCTGGATTTACGCCCAAAGCCACAAGGGGGAAACCCTGGACGTAGTGATGCGCTACCTGCGTGAAAACCACCTGCCCGCCAATCGCGAACACCAAGCTTGGATGCTTGACCATATGATCTCCAAGATCATGGAAGATCCGAACCGAGTGGGTCAGCTCGAGCTTCAGGATTTTGATCTTGCCCAAAAGATTTTGATGGACCGGGGTCTACTTGCCAATCCGGTCGGTTATAAGTCCTTCTTCCCTCATGAAAACTAGAAAAAAACCTAAAAGCATAGCCCGGCAGCTCATCTCCTTCATGTTCATCTTCATGCTGCTGCTGTTTCTGCTGGTGATACTGGTGGTGAGGCAACTGCTGTTCAATGTGATGCGCAGCTCCGAGGAAATGAGGATAGGAAACCTTACGGAAGCCAATGTCCAGATCATTGACAAACAGCTCTCCGACATCATGACCCTGTCCAAAAATATCCAGTCTGTCATTAATGATGGCATTTACAGTCCGGATGAGATTGAGCACCATATTCACCATCTGCTGATAGACAATCCCCAACTGGTTTCGGTATGCCTGGCTTACGATTCCCCCTCGCGAGCACAAACAAGAACATTCAAGCTCGATGAGCTTATGATCCAGAGCATCCCCGCTGGAGATGACGATTACCTTTACAAAGATTGGTACCAGATCCCCTGGCTGGCCCAAAATCAGTATTGGAGCGATCCTTGGTTTGACGCGAAAGGATCCGGACAGATCGTCTGTTCCTATTCCCTCCCCCTCACATCCAAGGGGGTTCGGCAGGGCATCATCCGGCTGGATACCCCGATGGAAAGCCTTCGCCGGATTGTGATGCCCCTCCGGGTGAGGAAAACCGGTTTCGCTTATCTGGTCTCATCCAACGGCATGATCGTGGCCCATCCCAGCGATTCCCTGGCCATGAACTACACTTTTTTCGATCTGGCCACCAAATACCAGCGGGAAGATCTGTTTGAGATAGGGCGGAAAGTGGTAGGCGGCCAGACTGGCTTTGAAAGGGTGAGGATCCATCAGGTGAAGTCGGACAACTGGCTCGCCTACCGGCCCCTCCCCTCCAACCATTGGTCACTGGTGGTCGAGGTGCCAAACCGCGAGGTTTTTGCCGACCTGAGCTATCTCACCATCATTTTCACCATCGCTTCACTCGCGTCATTTGTGATCATTGCCGGAACGATCTGGTACCGCACTCAAGCCTTGAACCAGCCGTTGACGGATCTGGTGGGTTCGATCAAACTGGCTGGAGTGGGAGACCTGCAGCCAGGTCCCGAGATCGTTTCAGACACCTACGAATTCCAGGTCATCGCCGAAAACTTCCAAAAGATGAAAAGCTCTCTTGCCGGGTACATAGACAATCTGAAGCGTATCACCGAAGAAAAGAACCTTATCCTTGCCGAAGTGAACTTCGCCTCCGCCATCCAGCGCAACTTGGTTCCCAATAATGCCGATGTCTCAAAACTTCCGCCAAACTTGGCCGCGTTTGGCATCCTTGAACCCGCCGGAGAGATCGGGGGCGACCTCTACGACTATTTCCTCAGCGACGCCAACCATTTTCTCTTTGCCATTGCCGACGTGGTGGGCAAAGGAGTGCCCGCGGCCATGACCATGACCATGCTGACCACTCTCCTGCGAGCCACAGCCTCCGCCAATGACAGCCCGGAAACCATCCTGCTCCGCTTGAACGCCTTTTTGCAGGAACACAATCTGGAGTCCGACTTTGTGACCATGGTACTCGGTATCATCGAGCTTTCCCCCGATGGCCGTTTTAATAAATTCGCCACCACCCACTCCACCGCTCTGGGCTTTTTCGATAACATCCGTATCACTTCTGAAACCCTGCAGCTTTCTCCCGGAGACCAGATCGTGGTCTTCACAGACGGCGTTGCTGAAGCAGTGAACCAGTTTGAAGATCTGTTCGGATCGGCAGGCTTGGAAAAAGTACTCTCC
>CAZOTM010000245.1:0-3600 GCA_964582675.1 uncultured Clostridiaceae bacterium | reverse complement strand
GTTAGTAGCATTTTATCATATTATGACAGACCATATAAGTTTCGTAATTGACATAGGATTGTACCATTATACGACGCCTTCAGGACGTTGGTTCACGCTGGCTGACGCTGGCTGACGCTGGCTGACGCTGGTTTTGGTGTATGGAGGCTTTATCAGGCCAGAGTGGTGAAATCCTCCAGATAGGCTTCGCAGATCTCCAACACGCTGTCATCAGAGAGCTGGGTGTGTTTATCCTTGATCCCGATCACCCGCATGCCGGCGCCTTTGGCTCCCTGCATCGCGGAGAAAACATCCTCGAAGACCAGGGTCCGGTCCGGTTCCACCGCCATCCTGCGGGCAGCCAGAAGATATACATCCGGCTGGGATTTTGAGACCGCCCCGGATTCATCCGTCGTAACGACCGTATGAAAATAATGGGATATGGCCAGGGAATCCAGGCAGGATTGGACAAGGTGCCTGGAATTGCTGCTGGCTACGCCCATTTTAATGCCTTGGGCTTTTAAGGAGAGGAGAAATTCCCGGACGCCATTTTTAAGAAAAACATTGGTGGTGTAATGGATTTCGGCTTGTCGGTTCCAAATCCCGGCGATCTCTTCGATGGTTTCCGGGAGGGCGAAGCGGGTTTTAAAATATTGGGCGGTTTCCATAAATGAAAAGTGAGCCACCGCCTCCATGAGTTCTGCAGGGGTCATTTGCAGTCCCCGCTCTTCGATAAAGTCCAGGTCGATTTTTGACCATATCCACATGGAATCCACCAAAGTACCATCCAGATCGAATATCACACCATCTATTTCGTTCAGCATAAAACCTCCATAATATAGCAATTACAACGTTAGCAAGAGTTTCAAGAGCAGTTTGGGAAGGGTCAGATAAAGGCAATGGCATGGACCATCAGGGCGACCGTGCTGCCGATAAAGGCGCCGGCGATGACATCCGAGGGGTAGTGGACCGCCAGGTAGACCCGGGAAAATCCGACCATCACTGCCAGCACAAGAAAAATGGTGGAAAACAGCAGACTCGTGGTCAGGATACTGGTGGACATGGCCAGGGCAAAGGCGGCGGTGGTATGACCGGAGGGGAAGGAATACTGATCCACTCCGATCTTAATGGTCCGCAGCGTATGAATGACTTCAAAGGGCCGTTTGCGTTTGATCAGCCGCTTTAAAACCTGGACCAATGTGGCTGAAAAGGAGAGGCTCAAGGCTGCATTGACAGCCAGGGGCGTGAAAAAGTGCCTGGGCAGGAGTACCAGCGCCAGGATCAATCCAACGGCAAATACATCCGAGCCGAGATAGGTCACGGCAATATTAAAATAGTCAAAAAACCGGTTTCTTAACCTGGTGTTTATAAACTGAATGATCCTGTGATCGAGTTTGTAGATAAAATCCATGATTTCTCCAATGGGCAAGTTTAATGAGCTTTTTCCATGTTAGAATAATATCAATATTCAAGCCCACATTTCATTATAACCGCAAGGACGTAATTATGATAAACTTTTCTCCTTTGCTTCAGCAGGATGAGGCGGTGGATGACCTCCAGCTGAAGGGACTTAAAATCATCCAAAAAAACCGGGGCTTCCGATTCGGTACGGATGCCGTTTTGTTGACTTATTTTACAGGGCTTAAAAACAAGGAATCGGTCATGGACCTGTGCACAGGGACGGGCATCATCCCACTCCTGTTTTCCGGGAAATCCGATGCTAAAAAAATCTATGGTCTGGAGATCCAGGCGAAATATGCCGACATGGCGGAGCGGTCGGTCCGCCTCAATAATTTGGAGGACCGGGTCAAAATCATCCTGGGGGATGTGCGGGATCATGCCCTGCTGGAGTCCTTGGGCAGGTTTGATGTGGTCACTGCCAATCCGCCCTACAAAATGGCTGGGACCGGCCACACCAATCCGGAGGATGAACTGACCATCGCCCGGCATGAGGTCAAAATGACCCTGGAGGATGTTATCAGCGCCGCCGACCGTCTATTGCGGCCCAACGGCCGGCTGATACTGGTCCACCGGCCGGAGCGGCTGCTGGACATCGTCATGACCATGCGCCAATATCATCTGGAGCCCAAACGGATCCAGATGGCCGCCCCGGCTTTTGGCAAAGCCCCCAATATCATGCTGGTGGAAGGGAAAAAACACCAAAAGCCCTACTTGAAATGGGAGCCGCAGATCGAAATCTACAAGGCCGACGGCACCTACGCGGACTTGGTCAAAGAAATATACGGAGATGGCAGACATGGGTAAACTGATCGTTGTACCAACACCCCTGGGCAATTTGCAGGACCTGTCCTCGCGGGTCATCGAGACATTGAAGACTGCCGATATCATCGCCTGTGAGGACACCCGGACCACCGGGCGGCTGTTAAAGCACCTTGATTCCAAAGTCAACACGGTGAGCTACCACATGCACAATGAAGAATCGAGAAGCGGGGAGATCCTGCAGCTGCTCAGGGACGGCAAGACCGTGGCCCTGGTCAGCGATGCCGGCATGCCGGGGATCTCTGATCCCGGTCACGTTTTGATCGAAAAAGCCCTGGGGGAGGGTCATGCTCTGTCCGTCATACCAGGCCCCTCGGCCTTTGTGACCGCTCTGGTCGGCTCCGGTCTGCCCACGGACCGCTTCACCTTCATCGGTTTCCTGGATAAAAACCGGACGAAGCGCCGGCATGAACTGGAGGAAGTGAAGGCCGCCCGTGAGACCCTTATATTTTACGAGGCGCCCCATCGCTTAAAGGAATTCCTCCGCCTCCTCCACGAGGTGCTGGGGGACCGGCGTATCTCCCTGTGCCGCGAATTGACCAAGCTCTATGAGGAATACGAACGGGGCAGGGTATCAGAGCTGATCAGTAGGTATTCGGACAAAGAACCCCGGGGGGAATATGTCATCGTCGTTGAGGGCAAGACCCTGGCGGAGATCAGGCTGGAAACCGAGACCTATCTGGCAACCCTCACCATTGAAGAGCATGTCAAAAGCCTGATGGCTCAGGGAATGTCCAAAATGGAGGCCGTCAAAGCGGCAGCCAGGGAGCGGGGCCTAAAAAAGAATGAAATCTATATGCTGGTAAACCATCTGTGATGGGTATTTCGTGAAACCGTCTTGGAAAGCGGTATCAATTACCATATAATAGAGTGCAGAGGTGATGAAATGAGGGGATCGATTCATGATGGCAGTGAGACGGCAGACAAAGCCATCGCCATGGAAGCTATGCCGAAGTATGATCTGTTTTTATCCCAGGTCATTGATTTCTTGACCGATTGCTTCCCCGGCGAGAACTTTACGAGAAATATCATTCAGAATTATATTAAGAGCGAGGTCATCTCCAAACCCTTCCACGGCAGAAAGCGGGGCTATACCAGAATGCATCTGATCCAGCTGGTCCTCCTGTGCTATATGAGGCCTGTCCTGACCTCCGACGAGATCAAAAAAGTTTTTTCCCTGGCCTTCAATGACATCAACAATTCCGAGGACGACATCATAACCTGGGAAAACGCCTACAGCATCTTTACCCGCATCTATGAGGACAACACCCTGTCGGGCCGAGGCGAGGATGAAGACCGGATCAGGTCATACCTTCAGAACCTTAAGCTCTCTGAGATGGA
>CAZOTM010000244.1:0-3601 GCA_964582675.1 uncultured Clostridiaceae bacterium | reverse complement strand
ACCGGAATCTTGCGATAAACAGGATCTCCAGGGCATTGAGCCCCTTGCGCATATCCCCGTCCGAGGTATGGGCGATGTTGGTGAGGACCTCCTCCGGGACAGAAAACTTCCGCAGGTGGTTTTCCGCCTGCAAAACTTCCATTCCCCGAAGCAGTCCGGTCTTGATATCCTCCGGGGTCAAGGATTTAAATTCCACAATGATGCATCGGGAAACCAGGGCCTTAAACACTGCAAAATGAGGGTTTTCAGTGGTGGAGCCGATCAGGATGACCCGGCCGTCTTCGATATAATCCAGTAAGATCTGCTGATTGCGTTTGTTGAACATGTGGATCTCATCGATGTAGAGAATGATCCCCGTGTAGCCCATCATGGTGTTTAAGTTTTCCAGGACCGCCTTGACATCCTTCAGTGAATCCGTGGAGGCATTGAGCATATGGAATTCCCGGTCGGTCAAGTCAGCCAAGAGCCTGGCAACCGTTGTCTTGCCGGTACCGGGCGGCCCATAGAAAATCATGTTCATCAGCTTTTTCGCATCCACCATGGATACCAGGAGACGGCCCTCTGCCATAATGTGTTTCTGGCCGATCACTTCGTTCAAGTCCCTGGGCCTTAATCGTGAGGCAAGTGGTTCCAAAATAATCATTCCCCTCTAAATATTAAAACCCATTATACCACTCAGGTCCTTCCAGCGGTTTGAAAGTCCGAATTATTCCGTCCGGCTTAGACGGGAAAGATGAAGGATTTTTCTCCATCCCCCGATTGGAGATGGATGAAATCGATCTGATAGATTGTTTTAAGGATGCCCTCCCGAAGCACCTCATTGGGCGGACCGCTGTTAACGACCCGGCCGTTGTCCATGAGGATCGTATGGTCGGAATACCCTTTGGAAAAATTCAGATCATGCATCACGGCAACCGGGGTTTTTTCAGGCACCATCTCACGGAGGATCTTCATAATGGACACCTGATGGGAAATATCCAGATGGTTGATGGGCTCATCCAGAAAGATATAGGGAGTATCCTGGGCGATGGCTCTGGCCAGGGAAACCCGCTGGGCTTCACCCCCTGATAATTTGGTTACTCGCTTATCCGAGAAGTCCAGTACGCCGGTGAGGGCCATGGCCCGCCTGGCTGTCTCCAGATCCACCGGGGAGGCTTCCTGAAATCGCTTCAGATAGGGATGGCGGCCCATCAGCACCACATCCAACACCGTAAAATCAAATTCGTTGCCCGACGTTTGCGGCACATAGGCCATTTTCAGGGCTTTCCCCTGGGCTGTCATCCCGGTGAGCTCCCGACCATCCAAGCTGATCTGCCCATGCTGCGGTTTGAGAAACCCCAGGATAGTTTTAATCAGCGTCGTCTTGCCCGACCCATTGGGTCCCAATATGGTGGTGAATTTCCCCTCCGGGATCTCCAGATCCAACCCTTTGATGGCAAAGCCATTCCCGTAGGAAAATTCCAAATCTTTGATCGTTATACCCATGACGTCCTAGCCTCGCTTATTTTTCATCAGAAGAAATATAAAAAACGGCGCACCGAAAAATGCTGTGACCGCGCCCACTGGAAGCTGCGCGCCATCCACCGCAGAACGGGCAATGGTATCGGCCAGAATCAAAAACAGGCTGCCGCTGACCATGGACAAGGGGATCAGGGTTTTATGCCTGGGGCCGGCCAGATTTCGGACGATATGGGGCACGATCAGCCCGACAAAGCCGATGGTGCCGGTAAACGCCACACAGATCGCCACGATCAGGGAAGAAATGACCAGGACCCGCTGGCGGATCTTGTGGGATTCCACCCCCAGGGACAGGGCGATTTCATCACCGGCGGATAGGATATCAAGCTCCCCGGAATGCCGCCACAAGCCAAAAGCCAGGAGGAGGATCGCCGGAATGATCAGGCTTAGTTCCCCATAGCCTGTGCCGGACAGGCTTCCCATGGTCCAATAGACGATCCTGGCCACATCTTTTTCATTGAACACCAGAAGGATGGAGACCAGGGCGCTCAAAAAATAGCTGATGGCAATCCCAGCCAACAGGAGGGACTGGGTGGAGACCTTTTTATCTTTAACCGCAATGGCATAAACCAAAAAGGTTGCCAGGAGAGAACCTAAAAATGCGGACAAGGTGATGATGCCATACCCCAGAAGTGTGGCGGTCTTTATCAGGATGATCACCAAAGCCGCTCCCAGAGTGGCTCCGGAAGATATCCCCAGAATATAGGGGTCGGCCATGGGGTTTTTAAAAACCCCCTGATAGGCGCAGCCCACCGCCGATAAACCGGCGCCAACGGCAAGACCGGTCAGGATTCTGGGCAGCCTGATGTTCATGACGATCAAATCCTTGGTGCCATGGGAAATGGCTTGAAAGCCCAGGGCTTGTTTCACCTGTTCGATGATGATGGCATAGGTCTCCCAAAATCCGATGCGGGCATCCCCAAAGGTCATGGAGATCCCTGCCAGGCAGAGGAGGAGGAGGAGCAGGCTGATCATCCAGCGGGTAAATTGTCGGTTCGATTGATTCATGGCCTGCCTCCCTCCTGGTTAGTGTTTTTCCTCAGATTATTTTCCCAGGGGTATTTTTCCCTGGGTATTTATCCCTGGGTATTTTTCCCTGGGTATTTTTCCCTGGGTATTTTTCCTGTCTGATGTTGAGCATTGTTTCTCTTCAACCTGCCAAATGACCTTCAATCTCAGCCTGCCTGATGGAGGTCTTTGCCACTGTCTGTATTTTAAGTCCTGCCTGGTCCGCCAGGCATAAGGTGCCCGGAAGGCTGATTGGTCCTGGCTTGTTTACTGAAATACCTTCGGGTAGAACAGCTTGGCTAAGATTGCCACGGCTTCCCCCATTCTGGGACCTTCCCTGGCGATGAGATTGTCATCCACTGCGAAGACCCGGCCGGCCTTCACTGCTGTCAGGTTCTTATAGGGTTCCTCCACCTTGAAGGTTTCGGTCAGATTGGCCATACTGCCCATGAAAATGATCTCCGGATCTTTTTCCATGAGTTTTTCCGCTGTGTAGTTCCAACCTTGGACATCGGCAGCGGCATTGATCCCCCCGGCACTGGTGATGACTTCATTGATGAAGGTCCCATCCCCTGCCGTATAGTCCCCAGTCTGGCCGAAGCCTGCAACATAATAAGCCGTTACAGGCGTCTCCCCCTTGACCTTCTCCTGGACTGCGGCAATTTTAGTCTTGATGCCGGCGATCAAATCGTCTGCTTGATCCTCCGCATTTAATACTCTGCCCATTTCCAGCAGGTTGGCATAAGAGCCTTCCAGACTGTCCCCGCTGGGCAGGATGATGACCCTGGCTCCGGCACTTTCGATTTTCGCAATGGTTTCCGCCTGCAGGAAGCTGACAATAACCAGGTCCGGATCCAACTCCAGGATTTTTTCCACGGATGGTTCTGACATGGAGCCGACTGAGGGGACCAGTGATACCGCTTCCGGATAATCGCAGTAATCCGTCCGGCCCTTTAAAAGGTCGCCTTTGCCCAGGGCATAGATAACCTCGGTTAAGGTCGGTGACAGTGAAACGAGCCTGGTTGCTTCCTTCTCAACTTTGACCTCACTGCCATCCGGGTTCTTAAAGGTATAG
>CAZOTM010000243.1:0-3615 GCA_964582675.1 uncultured Clostridiaceae bacterium | reverse complement strand
TGGAAATCCGCTTTGCTTGATATCCATCCATCGGCCATGGATAATGATGGGAGACCGGTAAGCAATGATGAGCTGACCACACTGATGAGCGCAGCGATCCAGCTGCTTAACGACCCAAACTGGCTGAGCCGCCCCTAAACACCTGGCGGCTGAAGGAATCTACGGAGGTATTGAGATGGAAAAATCCTATACATTTGTCAAATCTGAAAAACCGGCTGCTAAACGACAGACCTGGAACCAGTATTTTATGAACCTTGCCCGCCTGGCGGCTGAACGCTCCACCTGCGATCGGGCCAATGTGGGGGCGATCATTGTAAATAAGGAAAACCGCATTGTGGCCACCGGCTACAACGGATCCGTCGGACGGAAAACCCCCCACTGTGACGAGGTGGGCCATGCCATGCGGGACTCTCACTGCATCGCCACTCAGCATGCCGAACTTAACTGCATCTCCTATTGCGCCAAGGAAGGTATCCCCGTGAGGGATTCCGTGATCTATGTCACCCATTTTCCCTGCCTGAACTGTACCAAGGCCATCATCCAGTCCGGGATCACGAAAATCTATTATGCCGAAGGCTACCGAATGGATGATTTTGCCATCGAGCTGCTTAATATCAACGAGATCCCCTTCGAGCAGATCCATCTGGCAAAGGTCAGTCAGCCTTAAAGAAGCTGAACCGGATACTGACCCGAAACTGACCCGAAACTGACCGTAAAGTATTTTGCCCGTAACCAGCCAAATCTGCCAGGGCGATGGATTACTGCCTAGAAATCAGCATGGTCACGGTTGCTGTAAGTTGTTCCTCGTATTTGTTCATGTAATTGTATATGTAATTGTTTTGTATACATATACAGTCCCTTGACAGGTCATTTTAATTTCAATTATACTGATCTTGTATAAAAGCCTTGACAGGAAATGTAGTGAACCCAGCCAAGTCCCAGCGATCCGGTGAGAGTGGAAGTCCGGAACAGCGGTCGTTCACGAATAACACCCTGGAGCTTCCGGAAGAAAGCGTAACTGCCATTAGAACCGGACGGAGCGTCACCGTTACAAGACTGAAGATATCGAGAAATCTGTATCTGAGTGAGCTTTTAAGCTAAATTGGGTGGCAACGCGGAATTAATCTTTCGTCCCTTTTCATGAAGAATGTGAAAAGGGACGGGAGTTTTTTTATTTTTGGGAACAGGATCATTCGGCCTCAGCGGCACTGTGCAAAGGCCATGGATCAGCCGTCTGAACCAAAACCCAAACAACTGATAAATCAGGGAGGAATCACAATGTATAAACCAAACATGACAATAAAAGAAACCCAGAAAGCCATTAAGCTGATCAAAGTCTTTTTCGAACGGGAATTGACCGACCGGCTGAATCTCACCAGGGTGTCCGCACCCCTGTTCGTGCCTGCCAATTCCGGATTGAACGATACGTTGAATGGCGTGGAACGGCCGGTTGCCTTTGATGCCCTGAACATGCCGGAATTGGGCCATATTGAGATCGTCCACTCCCTGGCCAAATGGAAACGGAAAGCCTTGAAGGACTATGGCTTTTCCTTTGGCGAAGGGATCTATACCAATATGAATGCCATCCGCCGGGATGAAGTACCCGACGAGATCCATTCCATCTACGTGGACCAGTGGGATTTTGAAAAGGTCATCTCGCCCTATGAAAGGAGCCTGGACTACTTAAAGAGCCAGGTGGATATCATCTATACCATTTTCCGGGACTGTGAGATCATGCTCCACGAACGCTACCCCTTTTTAGAACCCATCCTGCCGGATACCATAACCTATATGACGACGGAGGAATTAAGACAGCGCTATCCCCAAATGAGCCCAAAACAGCGGGAACGGGAAGCCGTTCTGGAACATCATGCCTTATTCCTCATTGGGATTGGCAGAGCCCTGGGTGACGGCGAACTTCACGACGGCCGGGCACCGGATTATGATGACTGGGATCTGAACGGGGATCTCCTGTTCTATAACCCGGTTTTAGATGATGTCATGGAGCTGTCTTCCATGGGAATCCGGGTGGATGGCGAAGCCCTCTTAAAGCAGCTTAAAATCAGAGGGGAGGAAAACAAGACCAGCCTGCCCTTCCATGCAGCCCTCATCAAGGGAGAACTGCCCTTGACTTACGGGGGCGGCATCGGCCAGAGCCGGATCTGCCAGATCCTTTTAAGACGCTACCACATCGGTGAAGTCCAGTGTTCCCTCTGGCCGGAGGAAATGATCGAATCCCTCAGGCGGGAAGGGATCCACCTGCTTTAAGGCTGGTTCTGATTGGTCCTCGTGATCCGCTCAACCATTATCTTTTATCTTCCATGGGGATCTTGAAAAAACGGAGGTTTTCTATGTTAAATTTCAGCTGTGACTATATGGAAGGTGCTCATCCCAAAATCCTCCAACGGATAGCGGACAGCAACCGGACAAAACAAACCGGCTATGGGTTGGATCCCTATTGTGATCAGGCCGGCAAAAAAATCCGGGATGCCTGCGGATTGGAATCTGCCGCAGTCCACTTCCTGGTCGGCGGCACCCAGGCCAATAAAATCATCATCACTTCCCTGTTGAAAAGCTATGAAGGGGTCATCGCAGCGCCCTCCGGGCACATCAGCGTCCATGAGGCCGGAGCCATCGAAAATTCCGGGCACAAGGTCCTGACCCTGCCGGGAGTTGATGGAAAATTGGAGGCCGGAGCCATCCAAGGCTACATGGAGGATTTCTTCCGGGACGACAACCATGAGCACATGGTCAAACCCGGCCTGGTCTATATCTCCCACCCCACCGAGTATGGCACCCTCTATACCCAAAAGGAACTGGCCGCCATCCAGGGGGTCTGTTCCGCCTACGATTTGAAACTCTATCTGGATGGCGCCCGGCTTGGTTACGGGCTGTCTGCTAAGGATACGGATGTAACTCTCCAGACCCTGGGAAAATTCTGTGATGTCTTCTACATCGGCGGCACCAAAGTCGGCGCCCTGTTTGGCGAAGCCGTGGTCATTCCCGACCCAGAGCTCATCCCCCATTTTTTCACCATCATCAAACAAGCCGGGGCTCTCCTGGCCAAGGGCTGGCTGCTTGGCCTGCAGTTCGATACCCTGTTTACCGACGATCTCTATCTAAAAATCTCCCGCTCCGCCGTGGAGCTGGCAATACAAATCAAACAGGCCCTCCTGGCCAAAGGTTATCGCCTATACATCGATTCTCCCACCAATCAGCAGTTCATCATTATGGAAAACACCCGTCTGGAGGAATTGAAACGCTCCGTGGTTTACAGTTTCTGGGAAAAATACGATGAGGCGCATACCGTCATCCGCCTGGTTACCAGCTGGGCCACGACACAGAATGAAGTGGATGAGTTGATCAAGCTCTTATAGAAGGAGCCCGGGATAATCCCCCGATAAAAATCAAAAAAATGGAAGTTGGTGCAATTTCGGTTAATGATACCGGTCGCCAGCTTCTTTTTTATCCTGGCTCTGAATCGATCTGAAGAGTAGGTGCAAAGGATTGGCAAAATTTCTGATTACTCATAGGGAAATATGAACTTATGGAAGACCAGTAAAATAATTGGAGATGTGAAGATGTGAGATGTGAAGAAATCGAATTTTTCTCTAA
>CAZOTM010000242.1:85-3683 GCA_964582675.1 uncultured Clostridiaceae bacterium | reverse complement strand
AGTTCACTATATTTTGGTTTACCAGCCATGCCATATAACAACATAAATCGATCAAACATAAAGCGATCAGCCTCTCTCTGAATTCAAGTCAGAAGGAGGCTGATCGCTTTTTGACGCTTCAGCGCTGATCTTGGGCGGGCCGTTGATAGACGATTTTCCCATCCAGGATGGTCATGTCGATTTGGACATGGCGGATAGCATCGGGGGGAATCGCAGTGATATCCTCAGACAGGACAGCCAGATCCGCCAACTTGCCCTCCGTGATGGAACCTTTCAGGTGGTCCTCAAAGGAGGCGTAGGCAGAGCCCAGGGTAAAGGACTCCAGCGCCTCCATGACCGTCAGCCGTTTGTCTGGCTGCCAGCCCCCTGCCGGATAACCCTGGTAGTCCTGCCTGGTCACCGCCACATAGATGTTTTTCATGGGGTTGATGGAGTCCACCGGGCAGTCTGAGGAGGTTGCCGTGCGGATTCCCTCGTCCAGGAACCGTCGGTAGTCATAGCTGGTTTTGATCCGCTCCCCGACCCTGTCTTCCGCCATATGCAGATCATTGTTCATGCAGATGGGCTCGATGTAGGCGATGGTATCCTGCTCCTTGAAGCGGTGGATGATCTCCGGGGTGGTGATTTGGACATGGACGATGCCGAAGCGGGGATCCGCCTTGGGGCATTGGGCCATGGCATAGTTGAAGCTGTCCAGACACATGGCCATGGCCCCGTCGCCGATGGCGTGGGTCAAGACCTGCATCCCTGCGCAGTGGGCAGTCCGGACTAAATCATTCAATTGCTCCTGGGTGAACACGGGGATACCGGAGGTTTCCGGATCATCGCTGTAGGGGGCATTTAAGAAGGCCGTCCGGCCCCCCAGGGAACCGTCGGTCAAGAGCTTCAAGGGGCCGATCTTGAAAAATTCATCTCCCTGACCGGTCCGATAACCCTTCCCTAAAAACTCTTTCAGCCGGCCGATCTCCGGCAGAAGGCACTGCTCATAGACCCGGCAGGACAGGCGGTGGTCTGCCTTGAGCTCCCGGTAAGCCTGGAGGACTGTTTCATAGTCCTTGTCGGAGAAGGTCTCAAAATCGTCGCTTTGGACGCTGGTCACCCCGTTGGCCGCAGCGATTTGGGTCACCGACTCCAAAATCTGTTTGATGCCCGCCTTGTCCAGGTTGGGGATGTGTTCGTAGATCATATACCGGGCCGATTCCCGGAAGATCCCCGTGGGCTCCCCCGCTTCATCCAGGTCGAAATGGCCGCCCTCCGGCTGGGGGGTGTCAGAGTTGATCCCGCACAGCGCCATGGCCCGGTGATTGGCCACCGTGATGTGCTCGCAGATCCTGGTAAAGGCAATGGGATGGTCCCGGGAGATCATATCCAGATCGTGAGCGGTGATCTCCCGGTTTTCCCTTAACCCCACCTGGTTCCAGCCCCGTCCCAGGACCCATTCCCCGGGAGGGATGGCCTTCTCCCGGATAAAGGCCCGGGCGCTGGCGATCATCTCCGGGATACCGGCCACCGCGGCGCAGTCGACTTTCGTCAGGGAATAGCCGTAATTTAAGAGGTGAATGTGGCTTTCGTTAAAGCCGGGGACCACGGTTTTGCCCTGGAGGTCGATGACCCTGTCCCCGGGCTGAAGCGCCCCTTTGTAGTCATCCCCGTCGTAGAGCCCGGCGATCCGGCCGTCGGAGATCTTGACGGCCGAGCAGCGGGGATGGGCTTTGTCCACGGTGATGAAGTTCCCGTTGATCAAATACAGATCCATTAGGTTTGGTCCTTTCCCAGGTACATGGTTACCCCGCCCACCACCGTCCGGAGGACCTGGATATCCAAGAGCTCGTTGGCTGGGCAGCCAAAGGGATCCTTGTCCACCAGGATCAGATCCGCCAACATGCCCGGCTTGATCCGGCCCAGGCGGTCCTCCATGAAGGCAGCATAGGCCGATCCTTGCGTATAGGCCCGGATGGAGTCCTCCACGGACAGCCGTTCCTCCGGATACCAGCCCCCGGGGGGGAAGCCTTTAAAATCCTGCCGGGTGACGGCACAGTAAATTGCCTTGAAGGGATCGGGAACGGTGATGGGGCTGTCCGACCCCATGGCCAGGGGGATGCCCCGCCGGACCATGGTGTTCCAATTGTAGGCTTCCCGGCACCGTTCATCCCCCAGGCGGGAGCCCGCCATGTGGATATCATAGTCCAGGAAGGCCGGCTGGATGCTGCCGACTACCCCAAGCTCGGCCATATCCCTTAAAATCCCCTCGTTGGCCATCTGGCAGTGGATCAGGTTCAGCCGGGTGGGCCCGCCAAATCGGGGCGCATTGTCCCGCTCCGCTTGCAGGACCATTTCCGCGGCCCGATCGCCGATGCAGTGGACGCCGATCCGCAAGCCGTGGGAATAAGCCAGGGCAAACAGTTCATCCAGCTCCTCCGCCGTGTAGTTCATGATCCCCAGGTTACCTTCCTGGTCGGAGTAAGGTTCCTTTAAAGCCGCCGTATGGTTCCCGAAATTGCCGTCGGACAGGAGTTTGAGCATGGAGATTTGAAACTTGCCCTCCCCCCAGCCGGAAATGTAGCCCCCTTGGAGGAATTCGGCCAGCATCCCGGCTTTGGGCAGAAGACACTGCTCAAAGACCCGGATCTTCAATTGGTCAGCGGCGGCCAGCTCTTTATAAGCCGTCATAACATCCGTCCACTTCACCCCGGCCAGCATGAAGTCATCGGTCAGAACGGAAGTGACCCCAAGGCTTAAGAGATATTCCTCGCCCATTTTGACGTAGTGCTTGAATTTTTCCACGGTGATGGGGGGCAGGTTCTCCAGAACGAACTTCATGGCGTTTTCCCGGCAGATCCCGGTGGTTTCACCGGTAATGGGATGGACATCGAAAATCCCGTTTTCCACGGTGGTATCCGGCCGGATGCCCAGGGCATCAATGGCCAGGCTGTTGATGACGCACAGGTGGTAACAGCCGCGGATGAGGCAAATCTTATGGTTCGGCGAGATTTCATCGAGATCCGCTTTTGAGGGCAGGCGCTTGTCCATAAAGTAGTCCTGATTCCAGCCCTTGCCCAGGATCCAGTCCCCCGCCGGGATGTTGTTGGCATCGATGTAGTCGCCCACCCGCTGTTTCAGTTCCGCAATGGATGCGGTCCCCTCCAGGCTGCAGTCGTAGATATTGGCCCCCACCGTGGATAAATGGAGGTGGCTGTCATGAAAGCCCGGGAGCATAAATGCTCCCCGGCCGTCAATGTAGTCCGTATCCTCCAGGTTCATGGGCAAATCAGCCATGGGGCCGACCGCCCGGATCACATCGTCTGTGATCCAAACATAGTCTCCCCGGGGATTTTCCGGATCCCCGGTATAAACGGTGCAATTGTAGTAAATAGTATTTTTCAAGGGATCATCCTCCTAGGCGGATACCTCATCGGCCGCCTGCAGCGCTTTGACTTCCTCCGGATTGTAGGTTTTGTTGCTCTTGATGTCCCCGGTTTTCCACTGAAACAGTCCCAGCTGGGCAAAAACGATGGCAATGATGGGAACCACCCAGTTGAATATGGCGTAGGGCGCATAGCTGATGGTGGCCACACCCAGTGTGGTGGCCATGAAGACG
>CAZOTM010000242.1:0-75 GCA_964582675.1 uncultured Clostridiaceae bacterium | reverse complement strand
AATGTCCCCGGTTTTCCATTGGAACAGTCCCAGCTGGGCAAAAACGATGGCAATGATGGGAACCACCCAGTTGAA
>CAZOTM010000241.1:0-3696 GCA_964582675.1 uncultured Clostridiaceae bacterium | reverse complement strand
CCCCGAGTTTCGGAAGGGATGGTATTAGTTGAATCCCGAGGATCTGCTCTGCAAGCGGATCTTCTGGATTCATTTCATTATTATCAGTGGGATTTTTTTAAGTACTAATTCATCAATTTCTTCCGAACTTCAAATCGGTACTGCTTGATTTCTGAGAGGGTGGGCAATCGCAGGTCTCTGCGCAGATCCATTGCACCCAGCAGCAGTTCCAGATCATCACTGAGCCTGGTTGTCAGATAGTACCCCTTAGGCAGTTCAGTGGCCTTAAACCCTCTCAGAGCCTTTTGGATCCGACTGGCACTTAGCCCCGCTTCCCAGTCAAAGGCACTCTTGGTTGAGGTTCCCTTAAATTCAACAATCTTGTTTTGAACTAGTCGCACCATGGTCAGGGCAATGAAACAGATCAGAAAGTGAGCATTGATGTGCTCTTCCAGATTCACAAAGATCGGGCGTGCCAACAAATCGCTCTTTATGATGCGGAACGTGTCTTCGATCCTCGTCAGGCCCCGATAGATGTCAATGAGCTCCTCTTCGCCTTTGTCGATCTCGGATGAGACGATCATGTAATAACCCATTAAATCGTTGTATTCCATTGCTTTCTCCAAGTTGATGGATCGGACGGTCTTGGGCTTAAGGATTTCACCAGTTGTTTCATCCACTACTGTTTCTTGGATGAACTGCTTGAGTTTTCCTTTCTCAGCCTTGATGGAGGCCGGGTCATCAATATACTTTTGAAGGGTCTTGAGAAAGCTCTGGTTTTCTTTGAGTTCCCGTCGATAGAATTTCCTGCTCCAGTAGCAAAGGACCTTCTCCTGTACCTGGATCGAACGGCCATCTTCGGTAAGGATGGTCTTCGTCACGATTTTTGATTTGACTTTGAAACTGCCGTCTGCATTAGATCGATATCCAGTCTGGTCCAGAACCCACTCCCGCTCTGTTTTGGTGGACTTTTTGATGCTTTTGGAAAAGACATACCCATTCCCCTGCTCGGTGATATGAGCCAGATTCTTGTTACTGGTCAGTCCTCGATCAGCGACGATAATCAGCCGCTTGAGATCATACTGGTCGATACTTTTCTTCATGGCGGGCCGCAATGTGACCTGATCGAGCGTATTGCCGGGGAACAGATGGTAGGAGACCGGCACGCCCTGTTCATCCAGGAACATCCCCATTTGAACGATAGGGGTACGCCGGTTATGTTTGCAGACGCCCTTTTTACGCAAGCCTTTTTTCAGCAGATTCCCTGACTCATCCTGGAGATCTTCGTCATTGTCTTCGATCTCAAAAAAGTAGTTGGTTACATCGTAATAGGTGATCTCCCCGCGCCGATTGGTCATTTCGCTGATTCGTTGATTCATCCGTTTTTGAATGGCTTCGGACTTGGCATCAAGGGCGTCGAGACAATTATAGACATGATGCCAATCTTCTGAATCAGTCAAGGGCAACAAATAGCGCCCTTTCTCCTTGAATGTTGCGATCTTGGAAGCTGGGTGCAAAACTCGACTGATCACCAGGAGCTTAGCCAGTCCGACCAGATCATAAGTTATTTTTTTTCGGGACTTATGCTGCGTCAGCACACTGTTGATGCCCAGCGCATCAAAGAGGCCATCCAAAAGAAAGTACCCCATATTCTTGTAGTCTGCGGTACTCTCGTCAATTGAATTGCGATCAAACTCAATAGTGACCAGGTTCTCTTGTGGGTTAACGTATGGAACCAGAGCGGGGATCAAAGGATTCCCTTGTCGAAAGGACTCACGCAATCGTTCCAGGTAATCCGGTGCTCCGTCATCGAAGCGATGCAGCGGACCGATGTGGTAGACTGAATGTTTCTTTTGCTTTGTGATGCCACTTTCACGGACAGAGTAGCTCTCGGCCAGGCGAAGATATGTGATTCCATTGAGTTTATAGGATTCGATGTGCATGGCAAACTCCCTTTAGTATGTAAGTACATGTTAATTATACCATAAAGATCGAATCAAAAAAAGCCCTAAATCGTTGATTTAAGAGCTTTTCGATAAGTTATTGTGTGCTGGGCAATCCGAAACTCGGGGTATATCATATCCGAGGAGTCCATCGTCATTGACAAGGATCTATGGGTGAAGGACTACAAAAAAATCTGGACAATTGGTACTTACACAATCGCAAACGGCTATGAAACCTATTTGAACCTGTTGTACCTTGGGCTGAAGAACGGCCAGCTGACAAAAATCGATGAAACAGTGCTGGGCGGAGTTCCTGCAGTCCACTATTCACTGCTCTATGAAACAAAATCAGCCCTCCTGAAGGGAGAAGTCTGGATCGCAAACCAAGAGGGCTTGCCCCCAGTCCCCCTCAAGGCGGACACTGAACAGATGGCCCTGGACGAAGCCGGCGCAGCCCTGGACGATTACCGCCATATCAAAATCAACTTTGAAGTCAGTGATGTCAATGGAGACATCACCATCACACCACCCATTTGATTCAAATTCATCTGACGAAAAATTAAGTAAAATTAAGTAAAATTAAAGTAAAAGTAACCTTGAAAGCCAAATGAGAAAAACCTGTTCATCGATGGTAATGAATCGATGAACAGGTTTTTTGGATTGATTAGGGGCTCCCCCGGCTGGTCCGGTTGGGAAAACCATCTCGGACTGTCCGTATCCCCGACGTGTTCCTAATTAGGAGCGGACATCAGGAATTGTTGGCGTCGCAACATCAGGGTTTTTAGAGTATTCGCTGCGTTTTCACGAAGCCTGGGCTCCCGGGAAACCTTTTTTAAAAGTATTCCCCTCCATTCTCCCGGATGGGCGGTTTAACTTGCCCATTAAAAATGGTAGCATGAAATTATAAATTAACCCTAAAGACATGGTCCATCCCAAGCTCATTTCCATTCCCATTTCCCTTGATAGGAGGCTGACCGTTATGGCAAAACGTTTATTTACCTCGGAGTCTGTCCTGGAGGGCCATCCGGACAAACTATGCGATCAAATCTCGGACGGGATTCTGGATGCCTACCTGGCAAAAGATCCCTTCGCCCGGGTCGCCTGCAACACCTCAGCCGGAGTCGGTCTGATCCTCATCAACGGACAGATCACCGCCAACTGCACGGTGGATATCCCCGCCATTGCCCGAAATGTTATTAAGGAGATCGGCTACACTTCCTCGGATGTCTGTTTTGACGGGAATACCTGCTCCGTTCTCACCGGCATCACCGGACAATCCTCGGATATCGCCGTCGGCGTCAACGCCTCCATGGAGTCCCGGAAAGGCTCAGGGGATGAACTGGACAAATTGGGAGCCGGCGACCAGGGCATCATGTTCGGCTATGCCTGCAATGAAACCAAAGAATTGATGCCGGCGCCCATCCAGTTTGCCCATCGATTGGCCCAGCGGCTGGCAGCCCTTCGCAAATCCGGGGTACTGCCCTATCTTCGGCCGGACGGCAAAACCCAGGTGACCGTGGAATACGAGGATCATCAAGTCAAACGTGTCCATTCGGTGGTCATCGCCTGCCAGCACGACGAAGCCGCAGCCTATGAGACGCTCCGGGCCGATATGATCGAGCAGGTCATCAAGGCGGTCATTCCGGAGGAACTCCTGGACGCAGGGACTAATTATTATGTCAACTCCACCGGCCGGTTCATCATCGGCGGCCCCCTGGGGGATTCCGGCCTGACCGGCAAAAAAATCATCGTCGATACCTACGGCGGCTATGCC
>CAZOTM010000240.1:0-3708 GCA_964582675.1 uncultured Clostridiaceae bacterium | reverse complement strand
GGATAAGGTCACCGAGGACAAGAGCACTAAGGATAAGGTGCACCGACCTAACCCAGTTGGCGACAGGATAACCGGCAGGTGGTATACTATTAACTGGCTCTGGGGGAGATATCAGATCCCGGAGTCGACTGGTTATACCACCTACTAGACCAACTATTTTAACAAGGAGTAGACATATGAGTATACTGACAGCAGCCAATCTATCGAAAAGCTTTGGGGATAAGCTGCTTTTTAAAAATATTTCGTTCAGCATTGCGGATGAAAAGATCGGGCTGATTGGAATCAATGGTACGGGGAAATCTACTCTTTTAAAAATCATTGCCGGGTTGGAGAATAGTGAAACAGGGACCATCCACCAGACCAGCGGCATGAAGATCGAGTATTTACCCCAGGACCCGGATTTTGATGGGGAGTCCACCATTTTAGAGCAGGTGTTTAAGGGGGATTCCAAGGTCCTCCGCTTGATTCGGGACTATGAGGCTGCCTTGGAGGAGCTGACCGCCCGGGGAGAGGATGAAGAACTCCAGAAGCGGTTTGCCGAGCTGAGCGAGGCAATGAGCGCCAATGCTGCCTGGGATATGGAGAGCCAAATCAAAACGGTTTTGACCCAATTGGGGATCCATGATTTCACGAGGCAGATCAACACCTTATCCGGCGGTCAAAAAAAGCGGGTGGCGTTGGCCAGCGCTTTGGTGACGCCCTGTGACCTGCTGATTTTGGACGAACCGACCAACCACCTGGATAATCGGATGATCGATTGGCTGGAGGGGCATATCAAGCGGTTGTCCGGTTCCTTGCTGATGATCACCCACGACCGGTATTTTTTGGATCGGGTGGTGACCAAAATCATGGAGATCGATGAGGGTCAGCTCTATGTCTACGAAGGCAATTATACATATCACATGGAGAAAAAGCTGGAGCGGCAGGAGCTGGCCGGTTCAATGGAACGCAAACGGCAGGCCCTTTATCGCCAGGAATTATCCTGGATCCAGCGGGGGGCCAAGGCCAGAACCACTAAGCAGCAGGCCAGGATCCAGCGGTTTGAGGCGATAAAGGATGCGAAAGTCGATGTCCGGGAAACCCAGCTGGAGATCAGCAGCATCCATTCCCGGCTGGGTCAGAAAATCATCGAACTGAGGGATCTCCGTAAAAGTTTTGGCACTAAAATCGTCCTTAATGGGTTTTCCTATACCTTTCAAAAAGACGACCGCATCGGCGTCATCGGCGATAACGGAGTGGGCAAGACCACCCTTTTGAATATGATCATCGGCAAAGTCAGTCCCGATCAGGGAACGGTGGAACTGGGGGATACGGTGAAGCTGGCCTATTTTTCCCAGCAGATCGAAAACATGGACGAATCCCTCCGGGGCATCGAGTACATTAAGGAGACCGCTGAATATGTCCGGACTTCCGATGGTCAGCAGATCAGCGCATCGCAAATGATGGAGACTTTTCTGTTTTCGCCAACCCTGCAGTGGACACCCATCAACAAGCTGTCCGGCGGGGAGAAACGCCGGCTCTACCTGATGAAGATCCTCATGGAGGCGCCCAATGTGTTAGTCCTTGACGAACCCACCAATGACATTGACATCGATACGCTAAAGGTCTTGGAAGCCTATATCGATGACTTCCGCGGCCCTGTCATCACCATCTCCCATGACCGCTATTTTTTGGATCGAATCTGCAATAAGATTTTCCACCTGGACGGAGGGGGCAACATCACCCAATATACCGGCAATTATTTTGATTATACGGAAGAGACTGCCAATCACAGCCGGATCGCCAACACGGTGTTGGCCGTGGAGGCGGGGTCCGCCCCAGGGGACTCCGCTGACGGCAAACCTCCAGACGAAGACACCACGGATAAAGATAATGATAGAGATAAAGACAAGGGCAGGGATAAAACCAAGAAAAAAACCAAGCTGTCCTATAAGGAAAATCGGGAGTATGAAGCAATCCCAGGAGAAATCGCACAGCTGGAGGCGCAACTGGATCGGATTGCAAGGGAAATGAAGCTTTACGCCACTGATTTTGAAAAACTGCAGACCTTATTAGCCGAGAAGGATGGGGCGGAGGAAGCCTTGCTGGATAAAATGGAACGGCAGGAATATCTCGCCAACTTGCTGGAGGAGTTTGGGAGGTAGCTTCAGAACCAGGGAGATCGACACGGTTCTTTAATCGTCGGGTATATATCGAGCATCCATTGCCTAAGGATTCCATTTTATGACCTGCCGGATTGACGGAACCATGGTTATTAAAGCAAAAACAAGAGACTCCCGGGGATTCGCCCATCAGCTGATTCCCGGGAGTCTTTGGCTCATTCATGTGGATGATAATGACAGTTACTTTTGACAGCTGGTTTTCCCACACATTTTCATTCGTTTCGGCAATCTCCCTTATCCAGGTCAAGATTATTTTTGATCAGCGGTGTCAGACGGGTCTCGTTTCCTGACTGGATTGGCTGCAGCGTTCAGTCTCTATATTTCACATTGCTGATTCAATTCATTCAAACGTGTAAAGTAACTTGTTAAGTCTCATAATTAAACTATAATTCTATTGATACTTCCAGGGCTTCTGATACTGTCAGAGCTTCTGATATGATTATTAACATCGTGGTGAGGATATGGATTTTTCAAATGATCCATTGAGTGACCGGTATTATGGCAGCCCAGAAAAGAAGGTTGGCATTCTGATCGATGGGTCTCCCGATATGCTGAAGTTTTGGAAGAAGACGGCCTTCGTTTTTCGCAACAACCATATTTCTGAGTGTATCGCATCTCAGTTGTTTGCCCTGATTGGCATAGTTGAAGTTTATTGGTAAATTAGGTAACAATAGGAGGAAGAATTGTGTTGAACGAATTAATAGAATTTCATACTGTTTTGCAAATTATTAGCTCCCGTTTGGTTCAAATGATAGCTAAGGAGATGAGGATTTCAGATAGGCAGGCTTTAACCTTACTTTATTCATCGATACTTTATGAAAAACTCGAGAGAGAAGAAACAAAAGTTTGGCATTTAAGTGTGCCTACTTTATTTGAATTATTTATTGAAGAACAAGAAACAGGAAAAATTACATTTCCGGAAGAGGCATAGCAGTGGATGAAAAAATCGATTTTTTAGTGTATTGCATCGAGAACTACAAAAATGTCAAAGGACTCAAAGGACGAGAAACAATCGAACTTTTCAACCGATATCGTGTGTTAGATTATATAAATGCAAGTTATGAAGCTCTGCATACCACTGGAAAAGAATATATTATAGATGATCTTGATATTTACATTGGCGCAAGACAACAGGTAGATTCAGGAGATGGTCAATAAATTGAAAATGGATTTACGGTCTATAAATGCCCCTTATGCGAAAACGAACACTTGTAGCATTCACCTGCAAAAGCAGTTTCTGCACCAACTGTGGGTAACTCTACCGTGATCAATGGGCTGAGAAATCTGAGTCCAGGCTGATCAACTGCTCTCACCGGCATATCGTATTCACCACCCCCCGAAAATTAAGGATTTATTATATTATGATCGAACACTGTTGAAAAGTTGTCAGATACAGCCACCCTGGTCAACAAGGAAACAACTTATGGGATGAATAAATTTCAAGGATTTGAAGCCGGGACCTTCACCCTGATTCATCCTTTTGGGCGGGATCTGAAGTAGAATGAATAATTCGTTTGAGCAGTGCACTCTTTCCGGTATTTTAGAG
>CAZOTM010000239.1:0-3740 GCA_964582675.1 uncultured Clostridiaceae bacterium | reverse complement strand
ATATATCATCTGTCAACTGCTTGTCTTAAATAAATGTCCCGCTTCTATGTTATACTTCATCACTGGAACAATTACAATTATACATTATCTTAATGCTTCTTTCTCAGCCCATTCCGGTTATTATGATTTTGTTCATATCCACGGGGAATTACTCCCCGTGATAATTAACTTACGGCTATGATATAATCAGTGGTGAATACCTTACGAAGGAACTAAGTGAGGCTCCCTTGATCGGCGGCCTTGAAGGAAGGAACAGTAAATGAAATACTATCTAGTAGCAGTTTTGGATAAAGACTCCAACCGAGAGCTGGATGCCGTCCAAAAGACTTTGTACCGCAAAGGCAAAAAGATATTGAAAGCGCCCTATATGGGCATACCGATAGACACCATTGAAGATCCGGATAAGGATAAGCTTCAGGCAACTTTGGCCGACTTATTGAAACCCTACCGCTATTTCCGGGTGGATATCACCGGTAAATATGTCAATCTGCCGGAAGAAAAAATCACCGGTCTGCCGGTGACAAGCTTTGGCTACCTGAAAAAACTGCAGCGGCACTTAAACTCATTCATGCAGCTGTCGGGTTTTAAAGTATCCCAGGAACGGGCTGATGATATTGATTTTATCCTCTCCCTGTCCCAGGAGAAGTTGCCCCGGGAATTTGAAGCCACAGCTCCTTTATTTAACACCGAGGAAAACAAAAAAGCCTTCCGGGTGGAAAAAATTGAGCTATGGAAAACCATGGCTGCGAAGAAAGATTCAGTGGTATTCTCCATTCCCTTAAGAAATCCGCGGATCATCTAGGTGTGGTATAAAATTAGCTGTAATCAGTTTCCAGTGTTTTAAAATTAGGGGAACCGTACTATTATTTTCATATCAACCAATCGAATGGGAGGCTATGCGTTGAATCTCGAAAAGCTGTTTGATATCCAAAGGGTGTTAAACGAGAGAATAGTGGAAGAACATAACCTTGATGTCAGTCAGCTCAGAAACAAAAAATTTCTGGCCCTTTTGACTGAACTGGGTGAACTGGCCAATGAGACCAGATGCTTCAAATACTGGAGCAGCAAGGGTCCCTCCGCAGACCGCGTGATCCTTGAAGAATATGTGGATTGCCTGCATTTTATCCTGACCATCGGCCTTGACTTTGATTTTCAGGGTGTGATTCCCCCTGCCGAGGAAATGGACAGCCCGGATTTGACCCAGCGGTTCATCAACTTGTACCTCGATGTCAACGAATTGGTGATTTGTGCCTCCCCGGACAGCTATCAGGAACTGTTGAAGGACTTTTTTGGTCTGGGCCATGCACTGGGCTTTACCAAGGACGATATTTATAATGGTTACCTGGCTAAAAACCGGATCAACCATTTGCGCCAGGACGAACTATATTAAGCGGCTCTTCAGAGTCGCTTTTTCCTTGAAAGTATTGTCCCCACCGGATGATATAATGAATTGATTGGAGGGGAAGTTTTATGGGAACAATTAAAATCAGCGGCAACGCTATCAGATATACACTCATCCCCGAATTGATGATAAAAGACCACTTAAGCGCTGCTCCGGGTGACTTTGTGAAGGTCCTCCTGGCGGTTTACTATTTGCATCAGTCCGGGTCCGGCTTATCCACCGAAGCTGCCTCACATATTTGCGGGCTTCCGGAGGACTCCGTGATGGCGGCCTTTGAATACTGGGACAAGGTCAAGGTTTTGACCATCGCCGCCATGGACCATAACGGCAATATCCACACCATTTTCAATGACCTTGGGTCAGGGACTTCCCGAGGGAAAATGGGAGAAGCTGTCAAATGGGCTGCCCCCAGCGATTACGCCAATGAGGATCAGGAAGGGAAGTCCCTGCGTGAATTGTTTGATGTGATCGAAATGATCAACGGCTCTCCCCTGTCCCCCTCTTTGCTGCGCTTCATCCAAAGCCTGCGGGCGGACTTCCAGTTCGATGATGAAGTGGCGGTCCTCTTATTCAGCCATTGCCAGAGCAAGGGAAACACCTCAGTCCCCTATATGGAAAAGGTGGCCCTGAACTGGAAGGACAAGGCGGTCCATACTGCCGAGGAAGCCAATGCCATGGTCAGGCAATTTGAGGATAAATGGACCAAATACCGGGATCTGTTCAAATTCATGGGCAATGATCCCTCAAAAATATCCGTTCCCCAGGAAAAGCAGCTGGATAAATGGTATGATGCCTATGGTTTCTCCCACGATGTCATTAAGCAAGCCGCCGAACGGTGTATCTCCCAGCTGGGAAAGGCCGAGATGAATTATATCGAAGGGATCCTGGATAACTGGAAGTCCCTGGACATCAAGACCCTGGCGGACATCGAGCAGAAGGACAGCAAGCGGTCGAAAAAGACCTGGTCGAAAAAGGGCAAAACGGATACCACGTCGTTTAACAACTATAACCAGCGGTCCTACGATTATGAAAACCTGGAAAAGAAACTGTTAGGATGGGATGATAATGAGGAATAATTACCATTCAAGGATCATGGCGTTATATGCCGACATCCGAACGGAGGAACAAAAAAACCTCCGTGCCCGGCGGGAGGAGATCAGCCGCCGGATCCCCCGGATCCCTGAGATCGAGAATGAGATCGGGCGGGTTTCCCTGGAAATCGCCCTCCTCCATGTGAGGAATCCCGAAAATTGGGAGGGGAAATTCAAACTTTTAAAGGACCGGTCCTGGAGCCTCCGGGGTGAAAAGGTCGAGCTGTTGGTGGAACACGGTTTCCCCATGGACTACCTGGAGCTGAAGCACCACTGCCGAAAATGCAACGATACCGGCTTCATCGGAACGACCAAATGTGCCTGCTATCAGAAAAAGCTGGCCGAGCTGGTTTACGCCGACTCCGAGTTCTCCACCCTGCTGGATGAATACAGCTTTGAAAAGTATGATGAACGAGTCTTTGACGACACCACCGCCCTCAAATCCTCCGGGAAGACCGCCCGCCAAAATATGGCGGATAATCTTAAGGTGGCGTTGAAATATGCGGCGGATTTTCCGATCCACCACGAGAATCTGTATTTTTACGGTCATTCCGGCACGGGAAAGACGTTTTTGGCAACCTGCATTGCCAGGGAACTCCTCTATGAGGGGAACGTGGTTGTTTATCGGACGGCATCTCAGCTCATGGACGACATCAAGGAGATCCGCTTCAAGGACAACAAGGAACTGGGCGAGCTGCTTTTGAATTCTGACCTGTTGATCATTGACGACCTGGGGACCGAGATGCAGTCTGATCTGGCCAAAACGGAAATTTTCAATGTGGTCAACGGCCGACTGTTGAACAACCGGAAGATCCTCATTAGCACCAACCTGAGTTTCGAAGAGCTGAAGGAGAAATACTCCGAGCGGCTGTTTTCAAGGATCATGGGCGAATTCATCCTGGTGCCGTTTTTAGGGGAAGATCTGCGGATCAAACAGGGCTATTTAAGAAGAAAGAAATTTTCCGAAAACCTATAAACTCCCGGGCTTGATCCCGGGACACCGGCCGGAGAAAGCTGCAGCCAAAAATGGATGCGCCATAAGGATGTGCGCAAAAAGGAAATCCGCTAAAAAGATATGAGCCAAATCAGGCAGGACAAAAAAGGTTAAAGGGTAATGAATCGTTAAAATTCATTACCCTCTTTACGTTTGTAAATAAAACCTGTGCATGACAGGGTGGTGATGGAGCTGGTGGTCAGAATCGAACTGACAACCTGCTGATTACAAGTCAGCTGCTCTACCATTGAGC
>CAZOTM010000238.1:0-3742 GCA_964582675.1 uncultured Clostridiaceae bacterium | reverse complement strand
AAAAAAACAAAGGGGAAATGAATCAAATGAAATCAAGAATCATCGCAGTCACTTTGTCAGCATTTATGATGCTGGGCGCAATTGCCGGATGCTCACCGACGACACCAACGGGGGGTACTACCAGCCCAGGCGCTGCCGCCGAAAAGACCCTGAAGCTCAGGATCACCGCCTCTTTGCCTTCCCTGGATTGGGAACATACCACCAATACCCGGGATATGAAGGTCTGGCACCAGATGTTTGAAGGCCTTTATGGCATGGACGAAGCCAACAACGGCTACTACAAGGAACTGGCCAAGGAGGTCAAGCTCAGCGACGACCAGAAGGTCTACACCATTACCCTCCAGGACGGCGTAAAATTCCAGAATGGGGATGATCTCAAAGCCTCCGACGTGGTTTTCAGCTATCTGCGGGCCATGAAAAACTCCAAATTCAACTATTTGACCTCCATGATTGCAGATGTCAAGGCAGTGGATGACAAAACCGTCCAGATCGATCTGAAAACGCCTTATTCTCCCATCGACCATACCTTCTTAAGCATCAAGATCATGAGTGAGAAGGAAGTCACTGCCGGGGGCGACAAATTCGGTACAGTTCCTCATAAAGCCGGAACGGGACCCTATTATGTCACCGAGTATGACGTGGTCACAGGTGTCAAGCTGGCGGCTTTTGAAGACTACTGGCGGGGAGCTCCGGCCATTAAGTCCGTCAACTACATCGTGATCTCCGATGAGTCCGCCGCTGTGGTGGCTTATCAGAACAAAGAGCTGGATTATTTCGAGGACGCGCCCTTATCCGACTGGGAATCCCTGAAAGCCGCCTCCGGGGAGAACAACACCCTGATCAAGGGCAACAACATCATGTTCATGGCCATCAACTATTTATCCCCCACCTCCAACAATGTGTTGGCCAATGACAAGGTCCGTCAGGCGATTTTCTACGCAGTCAATAAAAAAGACGTGAATTCCGCCGTCAGCAATGGTCTGGGCACGGAAGCCACCCAGTATATGCCTTCAGAATATGTAGCCACCTCACCCAAGGACGGCTTTAAGACCTACGACTATAACCTGGATACCGCCAAGGCCCTCCTCACGGAAGCCGGCTATGCCAATGGAGTGGACGTGGGAACCATTATGACCTATGGCGCCTCCACCTCCAACAATGCCAAAATGGCCCAGGTCCTCCAGGCCAACCTGGCTGCCGCCGGCATCACTGCCAAGATCTCGGTCATGGAAGCGGCGGTGATTACCCCCAAGCTCTATGCCCAGGATTATGACATCTGTGTATTTGCAGACTCCGGCAACTATGACTTCAACAACATCCGCCAGCAGCTCCACTCTGAGTCCGTGGGCATGTACGTTGTCAAGTACAAGGATGGTCCCTTCAACTGGCAGCGGATGGAAGAGCTGGTCAACCTGGGCGCATCCACCTCGGATGTGGCTCAGCGGGTGACTTACTACAAAGAGCTCTGGTCCATGGTCATGGATTCGGCCACGATTTTACCGGTCCTGCACCGTCCGGTGGCCATCGTCTGGGCAGCCGGTCTGGATATCGGAAAACCGGTTCCCACCTACTATAAGATCCGCACCTTCAGCTGGAAATAAACTAAGCTGGAAATAAACTCAGCTGGAAATAAACTCAGCTGGAAATAGCAGCAGCTTCGGCTGGGCCTGGGGCAGGCTTCAAAACACAGAACGCCTGACCCCATTGAGGGTGTGGACCAATCAAAGATTGCAAGACCCATGGCATTTCTGCATCATGTCTGTAGAAATGCCATGAACCTTTAAAGAATTGCAAAGGAGACCACCATGAATCGATACATCATCAAACGATTGCTATTCCTGATCCCGACGATTTTAGGGGTCATATTGATCATTTACCTGGTCATGAATATCACCCCGGGGGATCCCGCCCGGGCACTGCTGGGCATTTCGGCGCCCCAGGCGGATGTGGACCGGCTGAATCATGAAATGGGCTATGATCTGCCATTTCTGCAAAAATATTTCAACTACATTAAAAATATGATCATGAATCAAGACTTCGGCACCTCCTACTTCACCAAACAGTCGGTGTTTGCCGAGATCTGGCCGCGTTTTAAAGTCACCATCACCCTGGCCTTTATGGGGGTCATCATCTCCGCGGCCATTGGCATCCCCATGGGGATCTACGCTGCCGTCAAACAATATTCCCTATGGGATACGATCCCATCCATCCTGGCATTTATCATTGCCGCTGTCCCATCCTTCGTCATGGGCTTGTTATTGTTGTTCGTGTTTTCCCTGAAGCTGAACCTTCTGCCATCCTATGGCATCAGTTCCTTTAAGAACTTCATCATGCCGGCCATCACCATCTCCATTGCCCCGGCGGCCATGAACCTGCGCTTTACCAAATCCTCCATGCTGGAGTCCATCCGCCAGGATTATGTCCGGACAGCCCGGGCCAAAGGGGCACCGGAAAATCTGGTGATCTGGAAGCACGCTTTGAAAAATGCCTTGCTGCCGGTCATTACCAACATCGGCTTGAGCATGGGCACCTTGATTGCCGGAGCGGTTGTGGCGGAAAAACTCTTTTCCATCCCCGGCATCGGCAGTCTCATCGTCGACCGCATCAGCTACAAGGACGAACCGGTGATCATCGCCGGCACCATTCTGATCGCCGTGACCTTTACCATCGTCATGCTCATCGTTGACTTGATCTACGCCTACATTGACCCGAGGATCCGGGCCAAGTATGCCAGGACAAAGGGGTAGTGCCATGGAGAGTAATTTACGGATCAATGAACAGGAAGCTAAAATAATTTTCAAAAAACAAAGTCAGATCAAGGAGATCTGGCGGCGCTTCAAAAAGAGCAAAGGAGCCGTCGCCGGCTTGGCCATTTTGATCCTGTTGTTTTTAGCCCTGGTGTTTGCGGATTTCATCGCCCCCTATTCTCTGGCCACCAGCCAGAATATGGCGGATAAACTGCAGGGCCCTTCCGCCGCCCATTGGCTGGGGACGGATGCCTACGGCCGGGATGTCTTAGCCAGGCTCCTCCATGGCGGCAGGACTTCCCTTTCCATCGCCGTGTTGGCCACCATTTCCTCGGCGGTCATCGGCAGCGCCCTGGGCGCCATTGCCGGCTATTTCGGCGGCAAGGTTGACAGCATCATCATGCGCTCATTGGACATTTTCATGTCCGTGCCGGATATCCTGTTTACCATGGCCGTGGTATTTGCCCTGGGGGCTAGTTTTACGAATCTCTTGATCGCCCTGACCCTGGCCTATTTTACCAACTATGTCCGGCTGGTCCGCTCCCAGGTACTGAACCTGTCCGAGCTGGATTATGTGGAAGCCGCCCGGGCCGGCGGGGCCAGCAGCGCCCGCATCATCATCTCCCATATCCTGCCCAACGCCATGGGCGTCATCATCATTAACACCACCCTGAACGTTTCCAAAATCATTTTGTATGAAACGACTCTGAGCTTTCTGGGTTTGGGGATGCAGCCGCCGGCTCCGGAATGGGGTTTGATGCTGTCCGATGCCCGGGAATTTATGCGGACCGACCCCTATTTGATGTTCTTCCCGGCCCTGGCCATCGTACTGTCAGCCTGCTCCATCAATTTGATCGGGGACGGTCTGCGGGATGCCCTGGATCCCCATTTGAAGTCCTGATGGATCGGGGAAAACCGGAAGCTGGCCCAATGGCAGCAGATTGAAAGGAAATCAGCGTATGAATGAAACAATTTTGGATATTAAAAATCTGTCC
>CAZOTM010000237.1:0-3747 GCA_964582675.1 uncultured Clostridiaceae bacterium | reverse complement strand
GCCTCCTGATTTGCCTCAGCTGGATCAGTCCAGCACCGGTGAGGCTAAAATTCGGCTGTTTCTGAATTTGTTTAAGGGGCGTTCGGACATCTGTGCCAAACGCTGGCGAAACAAACCTGGCTACTCCCCCTGTTGTTACAATGATTTTCGTCCGGGGGTCTGCCAAAAGCCCCGGGTCCGCTGCATCGACTGCGGGGTGGGCGATTTTGCCCCATTGGGTCCGGTGCAGGTCCGGGAGCATCTGACCGGTCAGCACGTACTGGGTCTTTACCCTTTAACCAAAGCGGATACCTGTTTCCTGTTAGCAATGGATCTTGACGAAGCCAACTGGCAGGCGGATGCCCAATTAATCCGAAGCATCTGCCAAGAAGAGGCCATCCCCGTCAGCCTGGAGCGGTCCCGGTCCGGCAATGGCGGTCATTTGTGGTGGGTTTTCGAATCGGCGGTCCCGGCATCCCTGGCCCGGCAGTTTGGTATGGCCGTTCTCGAACTGGCCATGGCGAAAAGCCCCAGCCTGACATTTGAATCCTTTGATCGATTTTTCCCCAGTCAGGATATGCTGCCCAAGGATGGCTTTGGTAATCTCATCGCCCTGCCCCTGCAAAAGGACGCCCGCGCTCAGGGCAACACGGTGTTTTTGGATGAGGATTTGAAGATTATAGAGGATCAATGGTCTTATTTGAGCCGGATCCAAAAGCTTAGACCCGATGATCTGGCATCGTTCTGCAAGAAGCAGCTGCCGGAAACTGTCCCCGGAGCGTCCCCTGCCGAGGATTTGGTTAAAAAAATCAGCCTGGCTGGAACCGACTTTCCAAGGGAGCTGCTGATCCACAGGAGCAGCGGCCTGATTCTTTCCAAAGACGGCCTTTCTGCCAAAGCCATCTACAGCCTGCGCCGCCTGGCCGCCTATGGCAATCCCGACTTTTTTGCCAAACAGGCCATGCGCATTTCCACCTATGGCATTCCCCGGATGATTGCAGCCTACGGGGAGACGGAAGAAACGCTGCAGCTGCCGCGCGGAACCGAACCAAAGCTTCTGGAGCTGCTGGATCAGGCTGGAGCTGCCTATACTCTTTTGGAGGAGCGGCTCACGGGGCGCCGTTTAAACATCACTTTCCAAGGCGAATTGACCCCCCATCAAGAAGCGGCATTTTTGAATTTGACAGCGGATGACTGCGGCGTGCTGTCTGCCGCCACCGGCTTCGGCAAAACTGTGATCGGGGCCAGGATCATCGCGGAGAAACAATGCCCGACTTTGATTCTGGTCCACACCAAGGAGCTGGCTGGACAATGGAAGGCACGGCTGGAGCAGTTCCTGGCCATCGACGAGGTCTTCGCCGCCAAACGCAAAACCGCCTCGGTCATCGGCCAGCTGGGAGGGGGCAAACAAAGTCTCCATGGCATAGTGGATATCGCTTTGCTCCAATCCCTGGTGGATCGGGATCATTTGGTGAAAGACCTGATTCACAACTACGGACTGGTCATCGTCGATGAGTGTCATCACATCTCCGCAGTGAGTTTCAGTCAGGTTATGAGCCAGGTTGACGCTTCCTGGGTTTATGGTCTCACCGCTACCCCAATCCGCAAGGACGGTCATCACCCGATTATCTTCCTGCAGTGCGGTCCCATCCGTTATCAGGTGTCTGCCAAGTCCCAGGCTGCAGCGCAAAATTTCGAGCACAACATAATTCCCCGCTTCACCAGCCTTCGTCTGCCGCCCGGAAAGCCTCCTGAGCAATGGCATATCACCGAAATTTATGAGCGGATCACCAAGGCTGAACCGCGCAATGAACTCATCTGCCAGGATGTCGTCCAGGCCGTGGCAGAAGGCCGAACGCCCCTGGTATTGACGGAGCGGACCGCTCATTTGAAATGCCTGGAAGAAAAGCTCATTGGGAAAGGCCTCCGGGTCATCACGCTCTATGGCACCATGAAGACCAGGGAACGCCGCGCTGCCATTGCCGAACTGAAGTCCGCAGGTCCAGGAGAGCCCTTTGTCCTCCTGGCGACCGGCCGTCTCATCGGCGAAGGCTTTGATGAAGCGCGGCTGGACACCTTGTTTTTGGCGATGCCCATCGCCTGGAAAGGGACGGTCGCCCAGTATGCCGGACGGCTCAGCCGCAGCTTTCCTGGCAAAGCAGAAGTCCGCATCATGGATTATGTGGACGTCCACATCCCGGTATTGGAGCGGATGTATCAAAAACGCCTGAAAGCCTATCAAAGTGTCGGCTACCAAATCGGAAGGACCAGCACACAAACACCTGAGTCACTCCGGATCTTTGATGGTGCCAATTACCTGCCCACCCTCCTGGAGGACCTGCACCGGGCCAAAGCCCAGATTATTTTATCCAGTCTTTACCCTAAACGCCAAAAAATGCTGACCCTCCTGCCCCAGCTGCAGGAGATATTCCAATCCGGCAAACGCATCACCTTTTGCACAAAACCCCTGGATGAAGTCAAAGACGCCTATCGGAAAAGCACCCAGCAATTGCACAGCGAACTGAGCGACCGGGGTCTCCATATCCAAACCGTGCCGGGACTCCATCTTCATTTCATCCTCGTGGATGAAACCATCCTCTGGTATGGCAGCCTGGATCCCCTGGGAACGCAGCAAGCCGATGACAGCCTGATCCGCATGGAGGATCCCCTTCTGGCCGCTGAATTTCTGGCCATGATCTCCCTCGATCCATGAGGCTGCCGATGAATCCCTCTGCATTGTCCCTGTGAAGAAACGTGATAACCACCCTTAGAATCCATTTCGACAGCTTCTACAATCAGTTCGTCAATTTTTTCCTTACTCTGATCCACTCCAACTTACTCGATAACAAGTATGTTTTGGCACTTTGGGTAATCAATGACAGGAGACGGGGAGGCATCCGCTGATTGTTTCAGCTGATGCCTCCCCGTTTTAGGTGGATCCTTCTTGTTCATTTGCAGGTTTGGTTATTAACCAGTTATCGCTCGGATTTCCTGATGGATCTTAACTCTCAGTCCCATAGGGCAGCAAGGAAAACCGGTTCCGGTAAAGAGCGATGGCGGCCACCCCAATGAGGATTGCCATACCAACCAGGGCTGTCGTCTGGAGAAGCTTGTACTGGCCATTAAAGCCCGCCGGTGAATTAAGGAATTGATTGATCCCCAGGTAGGCCCAGGCTGCCGGAAGTGGCAATATGGCGTTTTTGATCCTCAGGAGGACCAGACTGATCAGGACTACTGCGATGGATAGCATGATGACTCCCCAGATCTCAGGGGCAATGCCAAAGCCGTTCCACTGGAGCTTGACCAGCATGGCGGAAATGTTGACCACCGTGGCGATGAACAACCAGCCGGCATACATGCCAAAGGCAGCAGGCAAAAGCCAGCGGCGCTTATCCTGGATCTTCAAAAGCTTTAAACTGATCATGGACAATGTGATGACAAAGCCCAGAATAAAGACCACGGAGATTTCAACCAGTAAAAAGGAGAATGACACGATCCATAAAATGTTGAACAGGCTGGAGAGACGGAACAATCCACTGATCTCATCCACCGCCTTTTGGTAATAGGGATCATCCTTTTTGACGATCATGGTAATGACTGATATTAAGAGCAGGGTATAAATCACGCTCCAAATGCTGAAAGTTGCTGGGCTGGGGGTGATCAGGGTTAGGTACTTATCCGATATTTCCTTCTGGGACAGGCCGTTGATTAAGCCGATGGCTCCCATGGCATTGATCCCCAGGGTGACGATAAAAATTAGTCCATTGA
>CAZOTM010000236.1:0-3752 GCA_964582675.1 uncultured Clostridiaceae bacterium | reverse complement strand
TTTAAAAAACTGGCGGAACACTGTGTTAGAATATAAGCAATGATTCCCTAAAAAAAGATTCCATTTATAGTGATTCGGGCCCTCCCCTGGAAAAACAGAATCGGCCGACATTGAAACATCCGGTCGGGAAAGGATTGTAATGAAGCTGTTTGATTTGGTCCCCGCCAATTTTTTCTCTCTGCTGGTCTCCTCCAACCGGGAGATCTACGTGGATGCCCTGATGATCCTCCACGATGAGTTCAAGGATAAACTGAATATTCTGGTGGAGGACTATCTTTCGTCCTTGATTTTTCTGTTGGAAGACCGCAGCTTTGAAGCCGAGGACGGGGATGAAGCCGAATCGGGTTCCTTAACCGTCAGCGGCAAGGCCCGGCTGATTTTAAACCGCCTGGTCAAAACCGGCTGGGTGGAAAAGGAGTTTATCGAAAATTCCTTCATTGAGATCATCACGCCCTGCCGTTATGCCATCCCCGTCATGAAGCTCCTCAGCGAATTAGGCAGCAGCCAGCTGGAGGAATACAACTCCATGGTGTTTGCCACTTTTTCCGGGTTGAAGCAAGCCCGGGATGGTGACCGGGAGCGGATGTACGAGGCGGTCCTGTCCGCCCGGGCAAATACGGAGCAGCTGCAATATTCCCTGCGATCCCTCTACCATGGGATCCGTGGCTTTCTCCGGGGGATCGTCCTCCAGCAGAATGTCAACCTCCTCCTGGAGGACCATTTTGTCCAGTTCAAGCAACTGTCCGACCGGTTTTATCATCCCATTAAAACCATGGACTCCGTCTACCGGTACATGGGACCGATCCAAAGCCTGTTGAGCGGTATCACCGGTGATGAAGCCCTGCTATCCAGTATGTTCCAGCGGGCCATGACCATCCGCAAGTACACTGATGAAGCGGAGGCACGGACGGAGATCCTGTCCGCCATTGATTACATTGCCGGGACCTACGATACTTTGGATGGCCTGATCAGCGAGATCGACCGGAAGCACAGCAGCTATACAAAAAGCTCCGTGGAAAAGATCCGCTATTTGATGACCGCTGATCAGACCATCAAAGGCAAACTGGGGGAGATTTTAAAGGCTTATGCCGGGGGGGAGGACGAGGACGATGATGCGCAGGAAAAGGTTTTGGAGCTCATGGCCAAGTCCATCCATGCCCAGCGTCAAGAGTTTTTTGACAGCGGTTCCCTCTACCATAAAAACGTGCGCAGCCGCCGGCTGTCCCGGGAAGCCCTGGCGGTGGATGCGAATGATCCTTTGTCCGGTTTGGCCCAGGAATTCCTGTTGGATCAGATCAAAACCTCCTATCCCCTCGCCCGGATCAAAGCCTTTGTGGAGGGCTTGTTATCGGAGGGCAGGGATCGAATCGAAGCTGTGGACATCCCCCTGGCCTCCGATACGGACTTTATTCTCCTGATCCTTGCAGTCATCCGCCATCAGGACGCTGGTATGCCTTATACCATCGAGGCCGGGGAAGGCCGGATCTTCTCCCAGGGCTATTGGATCCCCAACCTTACGATCCTTCGAAAGGAGACCTCCCATGAAGTGGAATGAACGCTATGATGCCCTGACGAGCTTTGAAAAAGGCGAGTTCCGCCGCCTGGCCAACTACCTGTTCTCCCATACCTACCTGATCCGGGATACCTATCTGCCGGAGAAACAGTGGATGGAGCCCAGCGGGGACTACCGGCTGGTGAGCCGCCATTTTGAGATCTTCCAGGAATATTTTGCCGTTTCCGGCTGGATCCTGGACAAGGACGACAACTACGGGGTCATCTCCCTGACCAATGAATACGACCATAACCGGCTGCGGATCGACCGTTTCACCACCCTGTTCCTCTATACCTGCCGGCTGGTCTATGAAGAGGAGCGGGAAGCCGGGGATAACCTTTATGTCGTTCGGACAGATACGGCGGCTCTGGTGGAAAAGATGCGGACCCTGGGGCTCCTCCTCAAAGGCCGGACCACCCAGAAGGAGCGGATGGAAGCTCAGCGCACCCTGGCCCATTTCAACATCATCGAGAAAACCGAAACCACTGCCTGGTCCCCCGAGGGGAACGGCATCCTGATCCTGCCCTCCATCTTGTCCATCATCCCCAACCATGAGATCAACTCCATGGTGAAGGAACTGGCGGAGCTGGCTGCTGAAGGGGAGAGCGCTGAGGCAGAGACCGGAGGAGGTAACAGCCTGTGAAAATTTTAAAAAAGCTCCTGCTGATCCACTGGCATTATTTTGACTTTCAGACCGTGGAGTTTGACCAGCTGAATTTTTTGACCGGACAGAACGCGTCCGGTAAATCCACCCTCATCGACGCCCTGCAGCTGGTCCTTTTGGGGGATACCAGCGGCAGCTACTTCAATAAGTCGGCCAGCGGCCGCACCAACCGAAGCCTGAAGGGCTACCTTCTGGGGGAACTGGGGGATGACGAGCAGTCCGGCTTCCGGTACCTGCGCAATGGCCGCTTTACCAGCTACATCGCCCTGGAATTTTTTGATGACGACAAGAATAAGAACTTCACTGCCGGGATCTGCTTTGACGTGCACTCGGAAAGTGATATCCCCAGGCTGTTTTTCCTCTATGACGGGCCCCTGGACCAGGCAGGCTTTCTGCGCAATCGGGTACCCATGGATATCCCAACCCTGCGCAGCTTTTTCAAGCAGACCTATCCCGGCCATTTTGAAACCACGGATACGGGCCGGGATTTCCGAACCAAGCTGTATGGTAAATTGGGGGGCCTCCGCGAGCGGTTCGGCACCCTTTTGAAAAAAGCCGTGTCCTTCAATCCCGATGTGGATCTCCAGAAATTCATCACCGAGTTCGTCTGTGACACCCAGCAGCCGGTGGATGTGACCCATATGCAGGAGAACATCCGGAGCTATAAGCGTCTGGAGGAGGAATCGGTGATCTTGGGGCAGCGTACGGCCCGATTGGAAGAGATCGTCAATACCTATCAGGATTACTCCATTCAGCGGCAAAACGAGCAGCTCTATTCCTATCTCATCGACCGGGCTCTGGCAGAGATAAAAAGCGAGGCCGTGATAGAGGCTGAGGTCAAGCTCAGGGAGCTTCGCCGGCAGTTGGAAGACTGGAAGCTGGAAGAAGCGGCGGTCACAGCGGAACTTGCCGCTCTGCGGAATGCCCGGGATGAATTGGTGGTGGAACAGCGCAGCGACAGCAGCGCCCTGGCACTGGATCGGCTGAATCAGGAGATCCTGGCCGGACAGGCTGCGATCCAATCTTCCCAGCTCCAATACCGGGAGGCTGTATCCGCCCTGGCGGATCTTAGGCGGTTCTGGCACGAACGGACTACTGTCCTGATCGATCACCTGGACAAGGCTGAACCAGAGCTGTTTTCACCCCTCATTGCCTCCCGCCTCACCGACTGCCTGACCACCGGCCGCTCCTTTCGGGCGGAACTGGAAAGGTTTCAGACACTGCCGGAGGAGGCGCTCAGCCGTCTCACCCAGGCAGAGCTGGATCAGCTGGCCAGCCGTGCCGGCCAGCTGCAGCGAAATTCCCATTCCCTCCTTTCCCGCCTGGAGGATCTCCAGGCGGAGGCTTCCCAACGGGCCGGGGAGCTCCGCCGGGAACAGCAGTCCCTGGAACAGGGGGTCTACCCCTTCCCCAGGGACGCAGTGGACTTGAAGGAAGCCATCCGCTCCCGATTGTCCGCCTCCAGCGGCCGGCCAGCGGACGTCCGGATCGTGGCGGAAACCGCCGACATCCGGGATGAGCGCTGGCGCAACGCCA
>CAZOTM010000235.1:0-3771 GCA_964582675.1 uncultured Clostridiaceae bacterium | reverse complement strand
GCCTGACTCTGGCCGCTGAGGGCAGCCTGAAGAAGGGGATCCGGAATAAAGCCCGGGAACTGGTCCATCCCACCAGGCACCAGGTCTTCGACCAGATGCTTGAATCCGGGAGGCGTCCGGTCAGTGAGGATCTGCCAGGGATCACCCAACTGCCGTCTGTCCTGCGCAGGGATATCCAGCTGGACTTTCAAAAGATCCACGTCTCCCGGCAGGAGCTGCAGGCAGTCATTGAAAACGTCCAGGCCTATACCGACAAAGCACCGGGCGAAACCCAGCCGGCCGCCACTGGCGTAATCATGACCGGATCAAATCAGCCGGGGAGGGGTAAAACTCCCCCCGCAGCCGGGGCCGGATCTCCAGGATCCCCTAAAATCGGATCAACAATGGCACAGCCAGTTGCTGATCCGGCGGAGTCTGCCAGGCAGACTCCCTTGAACCCGGCCAGTCAGAGGGCTTTGGATAGAACTGAAGCGATGGCAGAAGCTGTGACCGGCTGGGACCGGCCACAGCCTTCAGATAATCTGGGGAATATTTCGGCTGCAAATGAAAACAAAGTGCCCCTGACTGCCCAGCAGCTGAAGCTGACCAGGCTTAGTCTCAGCGGGGAAGGCCTTGGGGTCGCCGAAGCCCGGAGTATCGCCGAAGCCAATGGCAGCTTTTTAAATGCCTTCATCGGTGAGATCAATGAAGCCCTGTTTGCCCTGTTCCAGGACCAGGTGCTGTTGATGGATGACGTGTTGGTCACCGTGGATGAATACTACAAAGACGACTTGATGGAGATAATCAATGGAGCATAAAATTAAACCAAAGGAAGCGTCCAGCATCATAAAAGCCCTGGAGGCAGGGGTTGTGCCCGAAAAAGGGCTGGCCCATCTTCTGGTGGGCAGAAAACGGGAGGTCGACGAGGTCCTAAGAGTACTGGAGGGGATCGGCGAAGGGGAAAGCGACATCAAGTTCTGGGTCGGGGATTTTGGGACGGGCAAGAGCTTCATGCTGCGGACCATTGAGTCACTGGCCCTGTCCATGGACTTCATTGTCGCCACAGTGGATCTCAATCCGGAACGGCGCTTCTATGCATCGGACGGAAAGGCCAGGAGCCTTTATCGGGAGATTCTCGCCAAGCTGGCCTCCAAAACCTCCAGCGACGGCAACACCCTGCAAATGATCCTGGAAAAGTGGATCCATGTCATGATCCGGGAGATCGCCGGGGAGAAGGCCATGGACCCCAAAGACCTCCTGCTCCCGGAAAACCGCAGGCTGGTGAAGGAAAAGATTTTAGTGGAGACCGCGGGGTTTTATACGAAGGAATTAGCCTTTGAATTGGGTCAGGCCATCGGGAAATATTTTGAGGGCTTCGCGGGGGGCGATACCGAGCTTGCCATGCAGGCGCTGCGCTGGATTCGGGCTGACATGACCACCAAGACGGAAGGCCGGCAGGTGTTGGGTATCCGTGAAGTCATCACCGATGACAATTGGTTTCAAATGATCAAGAACCTGGCGGAGCTGTTCAAACGGATCGGCTATCAGGGACTGGTGATCAACTTTGACGAAGTGGTGAACCTCTATAAGCTCCCCATGGCGGCCACCCGGGAGCGCAATTACGAAAAAATCCTGAACATCTATAACGAGTGCAAAGGCAATATTGCCCGAAATCTGTTTTTGAACTTCGGCGCCACCCGCAAGACCGTCTATGACGAAAAACGCGGCATGTCCGGCTATGGAGCCTTAAAGGGCCGGCTGGGCAAGGACGATTCCTATGCAGCGGATATCTTGTACACGGGGAAAACGGTGATGGACTTAAAGCCCTTAAGTCCGGAAGAGATTTTCACCCTTCTGGAAAAGCTGTGGAAAGTTTTTGAAGTCCACCACAAAGTTTCGATCCCCATGACCCATGAAGACATCCAGTACTATATGGTGGAGCAGCTCAACCGCCCCGGGGCCAGGGAATTTTTGACGCCCCGGGCGGTCATCAAGGATTTCATCGACATTCTGGATTTGGCCAGACAGAATCCCAAATATCTGATCCGGACCCTAATCGAGATGAAACTGGGCGTGAACAAACAGGTCACCAGGGATTCTGACGACCACGACGACATCGAGATCTTGTAGGATGAACGCTTACGAATTGCTGAATCCGGAGATCCGGAGATTTATTTACGAAGAAGGCTGGCAGGCCTTGAAAAAGATCCAGGAAGCCTCCATCCTGAGAGCCTTCCAGACGGATCACAATCTGATCCTGGCGGCCCCCACCGCCTCCGGCAAGACGGAGGCGGCTTTCCTGCCGGCTTTGAATTTTACCGGGGAACTCCATGACGGGGTCAAGATCCTCTATATTTCCCCCCTGATCGCCCTGATCAACGACCAGTATAAGCGGATGACCGATCTTTGCCGTTTCCTTGATTTACCGGTGACCTCCTGGCATGGGGAAGCCAATGTCACGGAAAAGAAAAAGCTCATCGCATCGCCGGAAGGGATCCTCCTGATCACCCCGGAGTCCATCGAAGCCATGCTGGTCAATCGGCCGTCCCAGGCCAGGCTTTTGTTTAGCCGTCTGGAATGGATCATCGTGGATGAGATCCACAGCTTTGCGGAAAATAACCGGGGCGTCCAGCTCAAATCCCTGCTTCAAAGGATCCTGGAGATGACGGAAAAGACCCCCCGATTCATCGGCATGTCGGCTACCATGAAGAAGGAAGACTACCCCCATATCAAGGAGTTCTTCAATCAGACCATGGTCACCGACGTCCTGCAGGACAAAACAGCCAACCCCCTGGAGGCGACCATCAGCTATTACCCCTCCACCGCCAAAGTACCCTACGACGCCATCCTGGAGATCTATGCCCGGTCCCAGGAAGAATCCATGCTGGTCTTTCCCAACACCAAGGCCAATGTGGAGGAAATTTCCGTCAGTCTGAAAAAGCTGGCGCAAAAACGGGGCTCCCATGTCCGATACTTTGCCCACCATGCCTCCATGGACAAACACATCCGGCGGGAAGCCGAGGAATTTGCCAAAAGCGTCACGGACGATCTGTTCACCATTTGCTGTACTTCCACCCTGGAATTGGGCATCGACATCGGCAGCGTGGACAGTGTCGTGCAGTATGGGGCACCTCCGTCCGTATCCACCCTGGCCCAGCGGCTGGGGCGGAGCGGCCGGAGGACCCAGCAGCAGATCCTCCACCTGATTTCCAGCGATGCCTGGGCCATGCTGCAATCCCTGGCGGCCTTGTCCCTTTACCGGAAGGGGATATTGGACGATGCCGATATCATCGCAATCCCCTACGATGTGCTGGCCCATCAAATCATTTCCGAGCTGGTGCAAAAGAGCGGTGTCAAAAAAACCGAACTGAAAAAAACCATCCAGGGGCGATCCTGCTGGAAAACCATCAGCGAGGCGGATTATGATGCCTTGATCAAATTTCTCCTGGAGGAGGAATATATCGAAGCCTCCGGATTGGAGTATATTTCCGGGACCAGCGCCGAGAAGCTCTTAAGATCCAAGGAGTTCTATGCCCATTTTTATTCGGATCAGGATTATAATGTATATGACAGCCACGATAAAATCGGAGCGGTCCCCTATACCCCGGCCATCATGGCAGGAGAGAACATCTACCTGTCCGCCCGGGTATGGAAGATCCAGGAGATCGAAACCAGTTCCAAAAAAATCATCGTTACCCCGGCCAAGGACGGCAAGCCTCCCAAGTTTTTGGGAACAGGCAGCCTGGTCACGGGAGAGATCCGCCGGGAAATGGAGCGATTGATCAGGACCCC
>CAZOTM010000234.1:0-3786 GCA_964582675.1 uncultured Clostridiaceae bacterium | reverse complement strand
ATATGGATTTCGGAATATCCAAAACATGCTCGATATGGTCTATCTTGTGTGCTCTGATTTAAGGGTTCCACTTCCTAATCGAAAATCTAAGGCTGCTTAATCCTTATAAATACTGGGATTGGGACTATTTTCTACCCACACAAAACCCCGAAGAGCCATAAATAATCAGATAAACCTTGATCAGATAAACCTTGATCAGATAAAAATTACGAATCCCTCTATCAATGATCCCAATGTCAGGCAGCCATTTATTTAAGCAAATGGCTGTAAACAACCAAGGAGGCCGCTATGAGAATTCTGCACATCATCACGCAAAAACCCTTCGCCACCGGTTCAGGGGTGTATCTATCCGGCTTGATCAAAGCCATATTTGAGCTGGGGCATGAACAATTCCTGATCTGCGGCATCGACCAAGATGAAGCCGGTGAACTGAAAAATGTGGTGAGTATCCCGTCGGATCCGGTTTTATACCGGCGGGATGTGCCTTTCCTGCCGGTGGGGATGAGTGATGTCATGCCTTATCCCAGTACCCGCTATTTGGACCTGACCGAAGATATGACCCGGGCGCTCCTCCAGGTATTCGAAGGAAAGATCCGCCGGGCCCTGGCTGAATTTAAACCGGATCTGGTCATCTGCGCCCATCTATATCTGGTCACTGCTTTGACGGCAAACATTTTAGCCGAGCTCCGGGGGGCTGTTGCCCTCCCCAATCCAGGAGGGGCTTTGGCCAAATCACCTTATTTGATCGGCATCTGCCATGGCTCCGATCTGCGGCAGTACCAAAGCAACCAGCATCTGCAGCCCTATGTCAAAGCAGCTATCCCCTTATTGGATCGAATCGTCACCTCCCACTTGGAGCAGAAAAATGAGATCGCCGCTTTATTCGATGTGGAAGAGGCTAAGATCCTGGTCTGCGGTTCGGGCTTCAACGACCGGATCTTTAACACATCTGGCCGGGTCCACCCGGACAATTCGGTGGTTAAGATCGTCTACACCGGAAAGTTGAGCTCCGCCAAGGGCGTTTTTGAGTTGCTCGCTGCCTTAAAAACCCTTCAGACGAGATACTCATTGGATCTGACCCTGATTGGTTCCTCCTCCTCGGAAGCTGAACTCTCTCGTTTAAACGAGGCGATCGGGGAACTGGCGTTTCCCATCCATACCACTGGGATCATTCCCCAGGCGCAAATCGCAGAGATCTATCAACAAAGCCACCTCTTTGTCCTGCCTTCCTATTACGAGGGTATGCCATTGACCGTGCCGGAGGCCCTGGCAACGGGCCTTCGGGTAGTGGTCACCCGATTGCCTGGTTTCGAAGACTGGCTGAAAGACTTTCCGGATTCCGTGTCCCTGGTGGATCCGCCGGACATGGCCACCATCGATGCCCCCAGTGAGGCGGGCCGGGCTGACTTCATCCATGACCTGGCGCTGGCTTTGGCCGAGCAGATCGAGCGGACCGGACAAGCTGTCGCCAATGATCTGTCCCATATGACCTGGGTCGCTTTGGCCCAGCGGATCCTTCAGGCTTGAGCCGGGTTTTCGTAAATGATTTCAGAGAAGTATATTGGCAAGGCCATGAATATGTTATATTAAAAGTGATGAATTACTAAACACGGGGAGTACGTATGCAATTATCTCAGAAAATCGGAAAAATCGAAGAATCAGTGACTTTATCCATTACGGCCAAAGCCGGCCGGCTGAAGGCCGAGGGTAAGGATGTTATCAGCTTCGGAGCAGGGGAACCTGATTTCAATACGCCGGACAACATCATCAACAAAGCCATTGAAGCCATGCAGCAAGGTTATACCAAATATACCCCGTCCTCCGGGATCGCCCCTTTAAAAACCGCCCTGGCGGAAAAATTCCGGAAAGACAACGGACTGAATTACCAACCATCGCAAATCGTTGTGTCCACCGGCGGGAAGCAGAGTTTAAACAACGCCTTTTCCGCCATTTTAAACCCGGGAGACGAGGTGTTGATCCCGTCGCCTTATTGGGTAAGCTACCCGGAACTGGTCAAGTTATCGGACGGTATCCCGGTCCTGGTGGAAACCAGCGCCGCCACCGGCTATAAGATGACAGTGGACCTTTTGGAAGGGATGGTGACCCCAAACACCAGGGCGATCATCGTCAACAGCCCGGGCAATCCCACGGGCTCGGTTTATTCGGAGGCGGAGCTTTTGGATATCGCTCGCTTCGCCCAACGCCATGATCTCTATATTATCAGCGATGAAATGTACGAGAAGCTGGTCTATGATGATGTCCGGCATGTTTCCATCGCCTCCTTGTCAGAGGATGCTTATGGGCGGACCATCACCGTGAACGGCGTGTCCAAGGCTTATTCCATGACTGGCTGGAGAATCGGTTACTGTGCCGCAGACGAAAAGATCGTCAAACTCATGTCCAACCTGCAAAGCCATACCACCTCCAATCCCTGTTCCATCTCCCAGTATGCAGCCCTGGAAGCCATAGCCGGCGATCAGACGAAAGTCGAGGAAATGCGGCAGGAATTCGCCCGGAGAAAAGATTTGATCATGGAACTGGCGGATGGAATCCCCGGTGTTTCTTACATCAAACCGGAAGGTGCCTTTTATTTGATGCTCAATGTAGCCGGTCTGTTCGGCAAAGCTTATGGCAGCAAAACCATCCACAGCGGCATGGATTTTTCGGAGGTCCTCTTGAATGAAAAGCTGGTGGCCGTCGTACCCGGGGAAGCCTTTGGCGACAAGGAGTTTGTCAGACTGTCCTATGCGACTTCAAAATCCAACATTGAGGAGGGCTTGAATCGGATCAAAGCCCTTGTCCTGGAACTTAAGTAGGAGATGACGAATGAAAAAAACTAAAATTGATTTGTATATGCCGGTAAAGGGCAGGATCATGCCTTTGAAGGAAGTCAACAACTATCTGCCAGAGGCTGTGCTGGACGGTCTTGGAGTGGGCATTATTCCGGAGGAAGATATCTTTTATGCCCCGGTTTCCGGGGAAGTCGTCCTGGTGGGGGAGTATTTCAATTCCGTTGGCATCGCCGTAAATGAAGACCTCACCATATTGATCCATTGCGGCTTGAATTCCGAGGCAACCGAAGGCCGGGGATTCTCATCCTATGTGCGCGTCGGCGATAAAGTCACAGTGGGGGACAAACTCATTTTTATGGACCTGGAATATGTGTCCAACAAAGCCGATACCACAACCCCCTTGATGATCTCAAACTCCCGGGGGGTAAATCATGTGGATATCGATTATTCCGTGAATGACACCTTCCAAAAATTCATGGAAATTTATATGAAGTAAGCAAGCCACCGTGCTTTCCGAAAAATCCCATGAACCTATTTTTCAAGAAAAAGCCATTCACTGAAATCGATTTAAAATAAGTTAGTCATTTTATTGCATTTAAAAAAATAAATGTTATATAATGTAAATGATATAACCAGTAAAGAAGGGGTGAAATAGTGGTTACAAATGAAATACAAGTAAAAAATCCTACGGGATTGCATGCCAGGCCAGCAACCTTACTGGTTAAAAGAGCATCTTCCTTTAAGTCCGATGTGAGTATCATGTACAACGGAAGAAAAGCCAATGCCAAGAGCCTGATCGGGGTATTGTCCCTTGGTGTCGTGATGGGCTCAACCATCACGATCATTACCAGCGGCGAAGATGAAGAGAAAGCTGCTCTTGAGTTGACGGAGTTGATCCACCGGCTGGAAGAATAAGCTGAGAAGCTTTCCTCAGGATTACAATAGTTGATGGCCATCCCTTGGCAGAGCTCAGGGATGGCCATCTGTATTTTTT
>CAZOTM010000233.1:0-3810 GCA_964582675.1 uncultured Clostridiaceae bacterium | reverse complement strand
TGTTCTTTGCGAAAACCAATCCTGCAGGATTCCAGATCCTTTGGAGATACTTCGCCTTTACCAATCAGTTCTTATCGATCTTCGCATTGTCAATGATCGCCGTATATCTGTTTATCCACAACAAGAACGGATATATTGCCCTGATCCCGGGAATGTTCTATACCTTTGTTACCTTGTCCTTCATTATCCATTCCAATATCGGTTTCAACATGATCTTGCTGGAAGGCAAAGACAGCTACCTGTATTCCTACATCGTTGCCGGTGTCCTGGTTTTGCTCTATGCCTGGTATACCATCACCTATGCCAAGAAGCACGGTATGTCCATCGAAAGCCGGCCAATGTAAACCAAACAGAGAAAGGACCTCTTGGGGTCCTTTTTTATTGCGGAAATATTTAATTAATAAATTTACTTAATTTAGTCACATTTTGTTTACAATTGTAGCCTTTATTCATATAATGAGGTTATCAATTTAATCTTTTGGAGCTGAAAATGAAGATACTTATTATCGGTGACAGTCTCACCGGAAATTACGGGATCACTCCCGGAAAAGCCTGGACAGAGCTTTTAAAGCAGGATCTCAATGGCAGTTTGGAGGTCAAAACCTACAATGGCTCCACTACAGCAGATTTACTAACCATTTACATGAATGAAGTTTCCCTCTGCGATCCGCAAAGAGTGTTTATCCTGGGGGGCACCAACGATGCAATGAAGCTGCGTCCAGCCCTCAATACCAGGAATAACCTCTTGACTATGTCCGAAACCCTTGAAGGCAAAGGGATCAAAACGGTGATCCTGCTCCCCCCGACCATCGATCAGAACCAGGCAGCTGATATCTTCAGTGAGCCGGTGGAGGTGTTTAAGCAGGGGAATGAAGGGATTATCCGCCTCAGGCGTCTGCTGAAGGATCAAAGCGAGGAACACTCCCTCCTGGTCTTTGACTTGGAAGCAATCAAACAACAAGCCCAGCGAAAAGGCATCCAGCTTTATTCTGACGGCATCCACTTTACCGAGACTTTTCATTGGGAGATCTATGAGGCCTTTAAATCCAGATTTACTTTAAGCTGAGCCAATGATCGGGGAATTGAACCAATACGCCACTCCTTATCATGAGTTTGCAGGTTACTAACAACGGGACTGAGTGTAAAAAGTTATTGCTTTTTACACTCAGTCCCGTTGTTGGAATTCCGTTTAATGCTTCGTGGTCTTTTTATCTGCTTTGCCTTTGCCTCGGCCGAAAAATTTACCTTTGGAGGCGGCTGCCGCAGGTGCTTTGCTTTTACCAGCCGCCTTCCCTGGTTTGTCGTTTCTGCCGGATTTGGCAGTCTCCCCCTTCTTCCGGGAAGAGCTTCTGAAGTTGCCGAGGATCAGCGGCGCCCTTGTCTCTTTGCTGTCTGACCGCTCTTTATACGCTCCCTCGCTGTCCATGCGGCCAAGGAAGGCAAATGAGATTTGCCGGCTTTCCACGTCAGCTGCCGCAACCTGGACCCTTATCCGCTGGCCCAGCCTGAAGTCATCATAGCCGGTTTCAGATAAGAGGGCCATCTTGCTTTCATCAAAGGCGTAGCCAATCGCCAAATCGGAAATATGAACGAGCCCCTCAATGGTATTGGGCAGCTCAACGAAGAAACCGAAATTGGTGACGGAGGAGATTACCCCGTCGAATTCCTCGCCCAAATGGGCATGCATATATTCCGTTTTCTTCATATCATCAACTTCTCGCTCGGCATCCTCTGCCACCCGCTCCATGTCACTGGAAATGATGGAAGTTTTTTCCACGATGGGTAGATACTTGTTGATTTCCGCCGGTGATAATTGACCGTTGAGGTGTTTTTTTATGATCCGATGGATCTGCAGATCGGGATATCTTCTGATGGGGGAAGTGAAATGGCAGTAATAATCCGCCGCCAAACCAAAATGACCTAAATTGGATGGGGAATACTTCGCCTGCATCATGCTTCGCAACAGGAGTTTTGACAAAACCTGTTCTGCCTCCGTCCCTTTGACAGCCCGCAATACTTCCTGCAGATGCCTTGGTTCGATATTCTTGCCCATTCTGATGGGAACGCCCAGATTGGTGGCGAAATCGGCGAATATCTGCAGTTTTTCAGGATCCGGATCCTCATGGATTCTATAGACAAACGGAACATGAGTCCAGAACATATGCTCCGCCACCGTTTCATTGGCTGCCAGCATGAATTCCTCAATGATCCGATTGGCCACCGCCCGTTCCATTGGTCGTACATCAACCGGTTCCCCGTTTTCGTTAAGCTCGATGAAGCTTTCTGTAAAATCAAAGTCGATGGCTCCGCGTTTCAGCCGTTTTTTATTGAGGATCTGGTAAAGTTCCTCCATCTCCTGGAACACCGGGACGAGGTTCTTGTACTTACTGATCAGTGCTTCGTCCTTATCCCGAAGGATCCCGGTCACATCATCATAAGTCATCCGCTCAGTGGTTCGAATCACTGACTCAAAGATGTCATGATTTAACACCTGCCCGTTTTGATCGATCTCCATTTCACAGGATAGGGTGAGTTTATCGGTTGCCGGATTCAACGAACACAAATTATTGGAGAGCCGCTGGGGCAGCATGGGGATGACCGTATCTAAGAGATACACAGAGGTCGCCCGCTTTAAGGCTTCTTCATCCAAAATGGAGCCTTCTTTCACATAATGGGTAACATCGGCGATATGCACACCCAGTTTGTAGTTGCCGTTTTTCATTCGTTTTACAGTGACGGCGTCATCCAAATCCTTGGCATCGGCGCCATCGATGGTTACGATGACTTCCCCCCGCAGATCCCGCCGCCTGGTCATTTCCTCGTTGGCTACATCCCCGTCGATATTGGAAACATATTCCAACACCTTATCCGGGAATTTATCCGGCAAGGCATACTTGGCAAAGATCGCCAGCATGTCGACCCCCGGGTCACCCTTCCGTCCCAGCACCGAAATAATTTTACCCGCCGTGCTCTTGCTGTCTGTACTATATTTAGTGATTTCACAAACCACCACATCGTTATTTTTAGCGTTCAGTGAATCGCCTTTTTGGACGAAAATATCATTGCGGATCTTCTTGTCCTCAGGGACAACAAACCCGAAATTCGCACTTTCCTGGTAGACCCCGATCACAGTGGTGGTATTGCGTTTAATGATTTTAACAACTTCCCCTTCAAGCTTGGCGGACCCCAGGGGCGTGCGCTCCGACAGCTTGACTAAAACCGTATCCCCATTCATTGCGCTATTAATAACATCCGGCGGAATAAAAATATCATTTCTGGATTTCTTATCTTTTTCCCCATCCCGGATCAAAAAACCGAAGCCTCGTTGATGGATCTGGATTTTTCCGCTGAAATAACCCAAGTCTTCGGGCAGGGCAATCCGGTTTTTCTTGGTCAGGATGATGTCGCCGGTCAGTTCCATATTGTTGATCAGACTGATCAGCCCAGTCAATTCTTTGCCCTCAATGTTAAGTTCCGAAGCCAATTCTGCTATGGTCGGCATTTTCCTGGCATTTCTTCCCCTTAAATATTCAAGTATAACTTCTCTGTTCATGGTTTAATTTCCTCCGGTATGGCTGCTGCAATGCGCATTAATATAATTATAATATGTTGCTGGCAAAAATGGTAAAAACGCCCCTGTAATTTAAATGATTGTACATATCGTATCATCCCAATTATCCGGTCCAGCCAAACGGATTATATCCACTGTCAGGCCAGTTTCAGCTAATCTTCTGTTCCTGATAAATGTATTAAAAATAAAAAAGGACATCGCTGTCCTTTCATAATAAACCATTGAGTCTATGGCTAAAA
>CAZOTM010000232.1:0-3820 GCA_964582675.1 uncultured Clostridiaceae bacterium | reverse complement strand
CATTGGCAGCTTGCCTGACCGCCTTTTCCAACTGCCTGACCTCATTGGCCAGGACTTGCTGCTGGCTCTCGTATTGTTTGACCTCGGCTGTATATTGCTGGACATCGGCTGCGGCTTGCTCCAAGGCGGCCGTGTATTGGTCCGTGCCGGCTGTGCTTTGCGCCAAGCCGGCGATAAATTGCGAGATGTCGGCAATGTATTGGTGGATGCCGGCCGTGGTTTCCTCCGTGTCACCCGTGGTTTGCCCCATGTCGACATTGTTCAATTCATCCTCGGCTGCTTCCAAATTGGCCCTGGCTGTTTCCAAGGAGCGTTCGTTTTCAGCTTCCCGATCCCAGGCATCGGCTAATTCAGCTTCACTGGCATCATAGTTGTCAACTGCCCGGTTGTACTGCTTCTGAGCTTCGGCCGCCTGATTTTCCAGGGGTTCACTCAGATAATCGAATAAAACATCTCCGGCCTGCACTGCCTGGCGATCGGTCACAAACACTTCGTTGACCTCACCTTTGGTGGGGTCAGCCAATACTGCCTGCCGTTGGGCTGATTCGGAATTCCCCTTCAATATTAGGGGTTCCTTGACTCGTAAGCTGACTGCGGAATAAGTTTTGGCATCCTTCGCCGCAGCCTGGATTTTATAGATGGCAAATATCAATAACACCGCGGCAACGACCCCTGCAGCGATCCACAACTTCTTATTTCTAATTTTATTGCTAATCTCAGTCACTTTTACATCCCCTTTGATGGATCTGGTTTGCTCCATATGAGTATTATAGTCCTGTCCTCATCGTAAACTGACGATTTAATGGATTTTTAATCGATGATGGGCAAACCCCGGCCCTGCCTGGAGATGAAAAATCCGGACCACCGCTGCTCGATGGCGAACAGCGGCGATCCGGACTTATTCATATATTTTCACCAGACTGCATATTGGCGTTTCGACAGCCTGACTTTATGCCGGAAGGTTACGCTTCGGACTTTGTGGCATCTTCGCTTCTTTTTTCTGCGTCAGCCAGGGCATCTTTTCTGGATAGGTTGATCCTGCCCTGCTGATCGATTTCCACGACTTTGACAAGGATTTCGTCGCCCACGGAAACCACATCTTCCACTTTGTTGACTCTGGCTTTATCCAGCTTGCTGATGTGAACCAGGCCTTCCTTGTTTGGCAGGATCTCAACAAAAGCCCCAAAGTTCATCAATCTGGTGACTTTGCCCAGGTAAACCTCGCCTACCTTAACATCTCTGGTGATGCCGTCAATGATGGCAAACGCCCGTCTGGCTGCGGCTATATCATCTGAAGCGATGAATACATTGCCATCGTCGTTGATGTCGATCTTAACGCCGGTGTCAGCGATGATCTTATTGATCGTCTTGCCGCCGGAACCGATGACCTCCCTGATCTTATCCGGATCGATCTTCATGGTGATGATCTTCGGAGCATACAGGGAAACTTCCTCACGAGCCTTGGGAATGGCTGTCAGCATGACATCCAGGATCTTCATCCTGGCGGCTTTGGCTTCCGTAATGGCAGTCCGGATGACATAGGGGGATAAGCCGGCGATTTTGGTATCGACCTGGATGGCCGTGATCCCATTCTCCGTTCCCGCAACTTTGAAGTCCATGTCGCCGAAAAAGTCTTCAACGCCCTGAATATCCGTCACAACTTCTTCTCTTTGCAAATCATCGGTGGTAAACAATCCCATGGCGATGCCGGCTACCGGTCTGGCAATGGGCACACCCGCATCCATCAGGGCCAGGGTGGAAGCGCATACCGCTCCCTGGGAGGTGGAGCCGTTGGAGGACAGCACTTCCGAAACCAACCGGATGGTATAGGGGAAGACTTCTTCACTGGGTATCAAAGGCTCCAGGGCCTTCTCCGCCAGAGCGCCATGGCCGATCTCCCGTCTGCCGGGGCCTCTCATGGGCCGCACTTCTCCCACGGAATAGGATGGGAAGTTGTAATGATGGATATAGCGTTTGGATTCCTCTTCAGAAATTCCGTCCAGTCGCTGGATCTCACCGACGGAACCCAAAGTGGCTACGGTCATGACCTGGGTCTGGCCTCTTGAGAACAACCCTGAGCCATGAGTCCGGGGAAGGATCCCTACCTCTGATTTTAATTCTCTGATCTCATCAAACGCCCGTCCGTCAACCCGTTTATGCTCGTTGATGGCCATGTCCCGGACGATCTCTTTCTGCATCTGGTAAATGATCTCGCCGATGTCATTTTTCACGGCGGCAAAATCAGTGCCGTATACCTCGGTGAAATATTCGGTGATTTTCTGGGAAGCGGCATCCATTTCCGCATTTCTTTCGGTTTTGATCGGCTTGGAGTATACCGCTGCGATCAATTCTCCCGCATAGTCTTTGACCTGCTTCACCAGATTTTCATCCATTTCATGGTTCTTGACAATCTTTTTCTCTTTGCCGTAAAGCTTTCTGACTTCTTCCTGGAGGTCAATGATGGGCTGGCAGCTGGCATGGCCGAATTCGATGGCCGAGATCATGGTCTCTTCATCCACTTCCTTGGCGCCGGCTTCGATCATCATGACCCGGTCACGGGTGGATACCACGGTCAGATCCAGTTCGGAGATTTCTCGTTCCTTGGAGGTGGGGTTGAGGATGAATTTGCCCTCGATCAGCCCGACGGAAACTCCGGCAATGGGCGTGGTGAAGGGAATCGAGGAAGTATATAATGCCGCACTGGCAGCATTGATGGCCAGTATTTGCGGCAGGTTGTCATTTTCCACCGAAACTACGGTACAGACCACCTGGACATCATTTCTCAAGCCCTTGGGAAATAATGGCCGGAGCGGACGGTCCGTGGCTCTGCCGGCCAGGATCGCCGTTTCTGAAGGCCGGCCTTCCCGCTTGATAAAACCACCCGGGATCTTGCCGACGGCATAAAGTCTTTCCTCGTAGTCAACGGACAGGGGGAAGAAATCGATTCCCGCTCTTGGTTCGGCTGACATGTTGACATTCACCAGGATAACCGTATCCCCGTAGTTTACAAACATGGCGCAATCGGATAAATAGCCGATATTGCCCAACTCCACACCCATTTCGCGGCCTGCAACCTGGGTTTTTAACATTGGATTCATTCAATTCTCCTTTAAGCTGTCCCTTTGGAACATATACTTAATTATATGCCGCACACCTCATGACCCTCCGGAGGATCCGCTGCCATGACCCCTTGCAATGATCCGTTTAAGATGTCTGGATTATAATTAGATATATGTGTCCGGGACAAATACTCATATCCCTCATTATAGCAAAAATAACCAGTAAATGGTTATAAATATCGACCAGTTTACATTTAATTCAGATATCTTCCCATCATTCAATTTGGATTTAATGCAAATGCCTCTGCAAATTGCAGAGGCATTTGTTGCATCAACTTTTAAATTACTTTCTGATGCCAAGCTTGGCGATGATATCTCTGTATCTGGAAATATCTTCTTTCATAAGATAGTTTAGAAGCCCTCGTCTTTGACCGATCATCATAAACAGACCGCGTCTGGAGTGGTGATCCTTCTTGTGGATCTTAAGATGTTCTGTAAGTTCATTGATTCTGTAAGTCAATACAGCGATCTGAACCTCGGCAGAACCGGTGTCACCCTCGTGTTTGGCGTGTTCCGCCATAATTTCCTGCTTCTTTGCCTTATCTAACATGGACATTACCTCCTGTTTTTTAAAATCGCCTTTATCCGGGATAAGGGACGGCATCCCCGTTACTCAGAAAAAGGTTCCGCAAGTAATTATAGCAAAGACCGCCGCTATACACAAACTTTTTATTCATTCTTCAGTGTATTTTTCTAATTTT
>CAZOTM010000231.1:0-3823 GCA_964582675.1 uncultured Clostridiaceae bacterium | reverse complement strand
ACTAATTATACCGTGAGAATTGGGCGTTTTGGAATTAATCATCGTTTCCTTAGATTTAGACAACCACTGATGGATTAATTATAAATGTCATCCAAGTGAAGATTGTTAAATAACTGAGATTTTTCAGTTGGTCAACGGATTCTGTTAATTTTCCCGAACTCCCTTTGCATATCAATGATAGTTTGCCGTAAATAGTATAATGGGATTGAACCTGGATAAAAGGGATCACTAAATATTGTACTTAATATAGGTTCTTCGAGAAGGTGGTTGGGCAGTATAGATATTTGTGTCTAAAATAGCCCAAATAATCCCTTTAAATTTCTGTTATCATTTTGCGAAGCCCCAACAGACAGGGGATTTGTGGTAAAATTAAATTGAAAATCTGGTCTGAATGTTTCACGTGAAACAAATTTAGGCCCACTAAAATTAGCCAAAATATCAAATGTATGTTCGGGTTGATTGCAAGAATTCAATTTCTTGCCATAAAAATGATGAAATTTAATAATAAAAAGAACTCTATATTCACTAAACATCATTGCAAATAACTAAAATTATGTAAAATAAACCCGGAAATGCTGTGGATAATAATAAATGCTATATTAAATTTCCGGAATTGTTGAAACATTAAGATTAGACTTCCAAGGAATCTGCCAATTACTTAAATTTCCGCAAAGTTGTTTCAACATCTACATAGAATGGCCTAAATTCGCTATAATTAATAGAGCAGGGAGAGCTAAATTGAAAATTGTAAGCATATTTAATCAAAAAGGCGGAGTCGGCAAGACTACGACTACGATCAATCTTTCAGCGTTCCTTGCCTTGGAAGGTAAAAAAATACTGGTAATCGACATGGATCCTCAAGGAAACTCGACATCCGGACTCGGCATTGACAAGCAAACACTGGAACTGTCCACTTATGATCTTCTCCTCAGCGATTCTGAGGTGAAAGACATGATCATAGCGGTTCCCAATATTGATAACCTTTCAATCATCCCTTCAAATATTGAACTGGCGGGGGCCGACATTCAACTGGTAGAGGTTGAATCCAGGGAGAAAGCCCTTGCCCATAGATTAAACGAACTGGAAAAATTCGATTTTGATTTCATATTCATTGACTGTCCGCCATCCCTTGGGCTGCTAAGCATCAATGCGCTGACTGCCTCCAACTCGGTGATCATCCCCATGCAAAGCGAATACTATGCCATGGAAGGGATCAGCCAGCTGGTGGATACCATAAACCGGGTCAATAAAAGCCTTAACAAAGATCTCAAAATTGAAGGCGTTCTCCTTAGTATGTATGACCCAAGGAAGAATTTAAATCTGGAAGTAGCAAAAGAGCTTAAGAAACATTTTGGTGACCTGGTATATAACTGTACGATCCCAAGAAATGTCAGATTAGCTGAAGCGCCCAGCTTTGGTCTTCCGATCCATCTCTACGACCCTAAATGCAAGGGAGCAGAGGCATACAGTGATTTCTCCAGGGAATTCCTGAAGAACAATAAGGAGCAGTAAATGAGTAGAAAATTTGGCCTTGGAAAAGGTCTCGATTCCTTATTGCCGGCTGAATCTGAGGAAGCTCCCATTCAGACCGATAAGATCAGCATCAACCAATTAAGACCCAATAAGGATCAACCAAGAAAACATTTTGATGACAGAAAATTAACTGAATTAACAGAGTCTATAAAAGAACATGGTATCATCCAACCCATCCTTGTCATGAAAGCTACGAGCGGCAGAGACTATATCATCGTAGCCGGGGAGAGACGCTGGAGAGCAGCGAAACAAGCTGGCTTGAAGGAAGTCCCGGTTGTCTTTATGGATGTGGATGATAAAAAGCTGTTGGAAGTATCCCTGATAGAAAATATCCAGCGGGAGGATTTAAACCCGGTGGAAGAAGCCTTCGCCTTCAAAAAACTAATGGAAGATTATGACATGACCCAGGAAGTGATCAGCGCCAGAGTTGGCAAATCAAGGGTCGCCATTACCAATACCATAAGACTGCTGAACCTGGATGAAAGAGTTTTGGAGTACTTAAAGGAAGGGGTTATCACGGAAGGACATGGCAGAGCTCTGCTTGCGTTACCAGCCGGCGATCTACAGCTTAAGGTGTGCCAGAAAGCCATTGATGAAGGATTATCAGTCAGAGCACTGGAAAGTTACATCAAAAATCATGACAAAATGAAGGACCTCAGGAATAAAGAGAAGAAAAAAGATATTTTTCTCCAGGACCTTGAGGAAAAGATCGCGGGAATTCTTGGGACCCGGGTTACTTTTAAACCGAAAACTAAAACCAAGGGGAAAATTGAGATCGAGTATTACAGCAATGAAGACTTGGAGCGTATTCTCGACGTTTTTAAAGTAGAAGATTAGGGGGCATTTTAAATAGATGAATTCGATATTAGATAGATTAGGACCCGGTTTATCCGTGGTACTGTTTGCTCTGATTGCCATAGTGGTTATTTTGAGCGTTCTTGTTGCGGTCATGTACCGAAAAATGAGTGAGTTTGATGTTGCATACAAACGGACATTCAGAAAAGGCCGTTCCAGACATTTGGAAGATATGATCAATGAGAATATGGATATCGTAGAGAAGGCATCTGAGGTTTCTGCAGAAGTAACCAGAAAAATGGAAGAATTGGAAGCAAAAATGGCCAGATGCGTGCAGAACGTAGGGATGGTAAGATACAAGGCATTTCAGGATATGGGTCCGGATCTGTCTTTCTCCCTTGCGCTGCTGGATGCCAATCAGGACGGCATCATCATAACCAATATCTTCGGCGGATCAAACTGTTCCGTCTATTCAAAGCCGGTCAAGGACGGAAAATCCGACTTTTTACTGTCCCTGGAAGAAAAGCAGGCCTTGGAGATCGCCATGTCCGAAAAATCCAATAAGATACCCCTGCCATATAAAAAACCATCCATCCCGAAACTGATTGCTTCGGCGTTGGCCAATAACGTCCTGGCAAAACATTAGAAAAAGAAATCATTGCCCCATCGTATACAGGATGGGGCAATTGCCGATAAAAACCACCGGACTGGGCAATTTTGCTCAGTCCGGTGGTTTTTGACCATATTTTACGATGGAGGTTGTTCAACGATGGTTTTTACGTTGTTTTTAACCCAACGACTTCCGGATAGGTATACTTCATCACCCATTCCAACCACCAAAGTCGATCCGAAGGATATTCTTTGGGAAGGCCATAATACAGCCTTTCTGGGGATTTACTACCTGGCTGATTCGAAGATTCCCACACAGGGAAAGCAGCATGGCTGCCCCAGCGTCATCGAGATCGGTGAAGCTTGTCAGAAAGCTGTGCATTTTTCGGGCGGCAGCCAGACTGCATTCATCCAGGGATTCGGATGCAGCGGTCGTGTAGAAATAGCCAGCATCTTCCAGGAGGGGCAGGGGGATCGCCTTGTTCGGCGGGAGGAGCTCGATCCGGACCGTTATGTTCCCACTGGCTTCCATACCGCAAATGGCCGTTTCACCGTCGCCCTGCAAGGCATGGAGATCTCCCATGGACAGGAGGGCGCCCTCCACAGCCACCGGCAAATAAACCGTAGAGCCGGCCCGCAGGTTATTGATATCCAGATTGCCGCCATGGGGGCCGGGGGACTGAGTAGAAACGGTGCCATGTTCAGGACTTGTGCCGATGACCCCGATCATGGGATCCACCGGCAGGCTGATTCCATGGTCGAAAGCGATATACCCATTTTTGATGGGAAACCTTCGGCAATGGCTGCCGGGGATTTGGTAAACGCCCTGGCCTTCCCGGACACACATGACCCCGTGGTCTACTAATTCGATTTTTTCGATATGGAC
>CAZOTM010000230.1:0-3866 GCA_964582675.1 uncultured Clostridiaceae bacterium | reverse complement strand
TGTTCCCTTGATTCCGGACTGCCGCAGGCTGTCAGCAGGATGCTTGCCAAAACAACTGAAATGAGAATCGAGTCTCTGATCCGTCTCCTCATTTTTTACCCCTCTTTTCATCCCTCAATTTGTTGCCACACCTGGTTTGAGATCCCATCCATGAACGAAACCCCTTGGTTCTTAACCTTACCTAAATACTACAGCCAACTGATCATAATCTCTATCCCGCCGCCATAAATCCATCAAAAATAATGGACAACAGCCGTTGGCTGCGGATCCAGACAGGATCCAGCCTGACCAACTGAAGATCTGTCCGACTGCCGATCTGTCCGACAAACCAGCGAACCAGTCCCTGCACCCTGTTCAAGTCATCCCTTAATTCTCTGAATATACTCCACTCAAAATAATGTTCATGCAAAGAAAAATAATGGTTCCGGGAGTACCGGAACCAAATGGGTTTATTGTGCTGATTTGATTGTTTTGCTGATTCGTTTATTGGCTTATTGGGCAGGATGGTTTAGTCGCCGTCGAATTTGTCTTTGATCTTTTCGATCAATTTTTCGCCGCCTTCTTTGACATCCTCAAAGACATCTTCCGCTTTATCCTTGACCTTATCGAATAAGCCCTCATCCTCGGTGACATCTTCCTTGATTTCCGCAAACTTTTTCTTGGCGCTGGCAAACAGATCCTCGGCTTTATCCTTGGCCTTGTCCAGGAAACCCTCATGGTCGTCAACGACATCCGCCTTGACCGCTTCGACTTTGTCCTTGGCCCCGGCAAATACTTCCTCTGCCTGGTCCTTCACTTTATCTCCGAAATCGCCCAAATCCTCTTTAAGATCCTCAGCTTTGTCCTTGGCTTCATCAACTAACTTATTGCTATCAAACTCGCTCATACAAATCCTCCATCCTTAAATAATTTCATCAGGCAGGTCATGTAACCAATACCTTACACAGCTTACGCCTACTTAAAGTGTAAGGTAAAATTATTATGGATTCATGAATAAATCATTAGAAAAAAAATAAATGATGTCATTTCAGTAGAGACGAGGCAAGATCTCGGAATGATTATCCGGGATCTTGCTGATGATTATATTCTGACTGCATTTACATTACTGATTGGTTAAGCCTTCTACTCTTCCTCATCGGAGCGATATTCGATATCGTCAAATTCACTCATGATTTCCCGATTCGGTTTCCTATTAAGGAAATCTGTGCCAGCATCTGATCCGGTTCCCCTCAGCTGACTGTTGTCTTTGACTCCGGGAGTGGCATCATCGTGTTTTACGGTTGATTTTACTCTTGAGTCGGAGATAATTTCGTTCTTATCTCGTTTATAGTAATATTTTTTATCCTCCATGATTATATTGCACCTCCGTAAATCATTGCAGATGGGTATGGGCGGCGTTTGGTGAGAAAGATGCGGTATAAGATGCAGGAAAGAGTTGATTCAGGCCGATCATTGATTGTTCAGCACGAAGTCGCAAGGCTTTGAACTTTCGCCTTTATTAAATTCTATATGGTTATGAAAGTAATTACCAAATACAATCCATTAATAAAATAAACAATCTATAAATATTCAAAGACAAGGGGATTTTTTTAAACCCCCTTGTCTTTGTCCTGCCTATTCAATGATATCCCCAGCTCCGCCCGCCATGGACAAAAAAGCTTGTCAATCTCTGCCGTTTCAAGCTTGATCGGCATGATCCGCGTCATCCTTGATCAGATGGTTCAGGATATCGCGATCCAGCAGCGCGAATCCGGCCAATAAGCCCAGGATAGCCAAAAGAAGCCAATTCCAGACAAATTCCGGCTTTCGGATGAAAATATAGGCGGCCAATAAAATCAATGCCAATGTCCCCACCAGCTTGACCACGTTCCGTTTGACGCTGGAGCCCGCTCCTCTTTGATCCTCCCCGGAGGATGTCCCCGACACGGCAGCGCCTGCACTGGTTTTGATCCGTCCGATCGTGCTGAACAGATCCAAGCCGCCGACAATTACCACCAGTGTAAAAATCAGGGATCTGATTATCATTGTCATAAAAGCCACCATTTTCCCATTTATTCGAATTCATAGTCCGTTCACAATTATACCATAATTATGAACAAACTAAAAGGCCATCCCCCGGCAAGCTTTGTAGAGCTCGTTCTTGGAGGATGACCTTATTCACAATAGGTTAAACTCGTTTACTGCCCCAGTTGGTATGAATGGTGTTCCATATCATCATGCCGGCTTTCGCCAGGCTGACCATGCCATAGACACTGTTGGGCAAATCTGAACTCATGATGGCGAACACAAAGTTCCCATTCTCCGTGTTGATCAAGGCAACTTCGTTTTCTATCCCCTGGGCAGATCCGGTTTTTGAGGCGAAGTGCTGATGATCCTCATAATCCAGGTAGAACGCCATACTGCTTTTGCCGCGGCCGCGCAGGAGGTTGATGATAAAATCGGAATTCTGCTTGGTCAAATAGGTGTTGTGGTAGAGCAGGTCGATGACCCGGGCCATATCCCGGGCCGTAGTTTTATTTTCCGTTGACCCTGGTGTCTCGGAAAGGAAGGTGTTATCGAGGCCCATTGCCTTGAATGCCGCGTTGATCTTATCCCTGCCCAAAAGCTCCATCAATTTATAAGTGGATGTATTGTCGCCGATGGCCAGCATGGAAATGATCAGTTCCTTCAGGGTATAGCTGCGTTCGATAAACTCCCTGAGGATCCCGGAGCCGCCCTGTTTATCCTTTTCTGTGACCAGGATGAGTTCATCCAGGGAAAATTTGCCTTCCTCGACTTTTTTGAGCATGACCACGGCCAGCATGAGCTTCATACAGCCGGCTGAGGTGATTTGCATATCCTCGTTGTAGTTATAGACATATTCCCCATCCAGGTCCCCGAAATAAAAGGCATATTTCCCTTCTCTTTCTTCGTCAAGATATTTTTTTATTTCTTTCATTTATTTTACCTCCATTGGATTTTTTATAGAACGGACAGGAGCAGCAAAATGCTTAAAACGCCTGCCAGTGCGAACCGATAGTATGCGAATATTTTCATGGGCTTCTTTTTGATATAGGCCATGAAGGCTTTTACCACATACAGCGCCACGAAGAATGCAACGATAAAGCCGATGATCAGCGTAATGACCTGAGTTGCCGTGATGGCGGAAAAGCCGCCTTGGACGGCGTATTTTGCGAACTTTAAACCGGATGCCCCAACCATGATGGGGATGGCCAGGAAAAACGAATATTCCGCGGCGATCTCCGGAGATAACCCCTGATGCCAGCCGCCCATGATGGTGGATGCCGACCTGGACATGCCCGGCCACAAACTCATTACCTGAAACAAGCCTACCTTTAACGCCTGGGCCGGCTTGATCTTTTCGATGGCCGTGGTGGTGGAGCGTCCCCGGTACTTTTTCTCAAAATATATCATCAGCACCGCACCCACTACCAAGCCGATGATCACCGTGGGCACCGAGAACAGGTACTTGTCGATAACATCCTCCAGGGTAAAGCCGAAAATCATGGCCGGGATGATTCCGATGAAAATCGCCAAAGCGAAGCGGATCCCCCGCTTTTCTTTCTTGATCAGGGAGCGCACTGCCGCAAACAGCTTTTCCCGATACAGGGCAACGATGGCCAGGATTGCGCCCAGCTGGATCACCACCATATACATCTTCTCAAAATCTCCCTCACCAAACTTTAGCAAACTTCCGGTAATAATCAAATGACCGGTGGAAGAAACCGGTAAAAACTCGGTGATCCCCTCCACGATGGCAATGACAATTCCCTTCAGTATATAAACAATATCCATATTTCCTCCGAATTTCACAATTTATTATACTATACTTTTGCCTGTATCACGAAACAATCCCCACACCGGAT
>CAZOTM010000229.1:0-3908 GCA_964582675.1 uncultured Clostridiaceae bacterium | reverse complement strand
GGAAGAAGACAGGGTCGCTCCCTGTCTTCTAGCTACTCGATTCCCCGATGGAGGGGCCATAATCAGGCAGGCCGTGGAGTCATAAAAAATCAGTCAGGGGAAGGATCAGATCGGCTATGGGTCAGCAAGCCCGGAGATGGGTTGAATCAAACAATGGGGCATTGTAAACCGGTAGCTCCTACCGGTTTACAATGTCCCATCATTTCTTTTTTAAGATATATAGTTTGTGGGATCGACTAATCGATCTTTTCGATCAAATCGTTGATGGCCTTGCCCGATGCCACCATTGGAGTGACGTTGACATCATGGTCCAATTGGAATTCCAAAACGTTGATGCCTTTGAAGACATCCTTTTCATCCAGCAGCTTCAAGAGACTCCCCTTATCCTGGAAGGCGCCGGCATAATTGACCCCGTAGGCCTGACAGAGCAGGGGGAGGTCCAGAGTGTCGTAGAGGTCCGTGTCGGCATAGCGTTTTTCATTGAAAACATTCTGCCACTGACGGACCATGCCCAGGGTATGGTTGTTGAACAAGACGATGGTCAGGTCCAAATCGTGCTTGCGGGCGGTCAAAAGCTCCATGTGGTTCATCCGGAAGGAACCGTCACCGGTGATCAATATGACCGGTCGATCCGGTTGGCCCAGTTTGGCGCCGATGGCGGCACCGACTCCGAAGCCCATGGTGCCAAGGCCCCCTGAGGTGATCAGGGTATCCGGATGGGTGAACATCCAGTTTCGGACCGTCCACATCTGGTGCTGGCCCACATCCGTGGCTACAATGGTCCCCTCGGGGAAATGGTTTTGCAGGGTATCTAAGACGACGGCGGGGAGAAAGCCTGATTCCAATTCCAGGGTCTTGCTGTGATACTTGCGGTCCTCAAACCGGACACCGGCCAGTTCCGCCATTAAGAGAGCCAATACGTCGTTCATATCACCGAGAATCTTGATGTCGGTATCCACGTTCTTGTCAAACTCGGTTTCGTCCGTATCCACCTGGATGATGACGGCATTGGGGGAAAAGCCCGTGCGGTGGCCGATGGCCCGGTCGGAGAAGCGAACGCCCAGTCCCAGCACACAGTCGGAGTGATAGACCAACAGATTGGTTTCCTTGTCCCCATGCATCCCGACGATGCCGTAGGACAGGCTGGACTTTCGATTGAAGCTGCCCAGGCCCATGATGGAGTTGGTCACCGGGATGTTGCAGGTTTCAGCCAGCTGTCTGAGCTTCATGGAGGCTTTGGATTTTAAGACGCCGCCCCCGGCATAGATCACCGGATTTTTAGCGTTTTTCAGGGCTTGGGCCGCCTGCTTGATCTCTGTCAGGTATTCCCCGGCCCGCTCGTCCTTGATCATGGCGGAGGGGGTATATTCCTCGTAGACGGCTTCCTCCATGAAGGCATTTTTAGTCACATCCACCACCACCGGACCGGGGCGGCCGTTTTTGGCGACCTGGAAGGCCAGTTTCATGGCTGCCTGGATTTGGGAGGGCTCTGTCACCTGGATATTGTGTTTGGTGATGGGCATGGTGATGCCAGTGGTATCGACTTCCTGGAAGGAGGTCCGGCCAAGCAGGTTCTTGCCCACCTGACCGGTGATGATTACCATGGGGATGGAGTCAAGAAATGCGGTGGCGATGCCGGTGACCGCATTGGTCACACCAGGGCCGGAAGTCACGATCAAAACCCCCGGCTTGCCGGTGGCTCGGGCATACCCGTCAGCGGCATGAGAGCCGCCCTGTTCGTGACACGGCCGATAGACTTTAATATTTTTATTGTCGTAGAGGGCGTCAAACAGGGGGATCACCGAGCCTCCGGGGTACCCGAAGACCGTATCCACACCTTCCTTCTCCAGACAATCCAGGATTAATTCACTGCCTTTCATTGTTACCTCACTTTTGTTCATTGGTTTTCTTCCATATAGCAGGCGCCCGTATCCGCGGAGGAAACGTGCTGCGCATAACGTTTCAAATAACCGGAGGTGACCTTCGGCTCCGGCATGACAAACCTGTCCCGCCGTGCCGAGAGTTCTTCCTCCGACACTAACAGCTCCAGCTTCCCGTTGGGAATATCCACCAATATCTCGTCCCCTTCCTCGATGAGGCCGATGGGTCCGCCCAGGGCGGCTTCGGGGGATACGTGGCCGATGGCGGCCCCGCGGCTTCCACCGGAGAAACGGCCGTCGGTGATGAGGCAGACATCTGAATCCAATCCGGCACCATTCAACGCCGAGGTGGGGGAAAGCATTTCCTTCATCCCCGGTCCGCCCTTTGGCCCCTCATAGCGGATGACCACCGCTTCACCGGGATGGATCTCCATTTTGAGGATCTTGTCATAGGCCGCCGCCTCTGAATCAAACACCCTGGCCTTAAGGGTCCTGGTCATCATTCCGGGTAAAACCCCGGCCGCCTTGACCACGGAGCCGTTGGGAGCGATGTTGCCGTAAAGGACCTTGATCCCGCCGGTGGCTGAATAGGGCTGGTCAAAGGCTTTGATGATGCCAGTTTTTTTGGCGCCTTTGAGCAATTCCCCCATGGGCTTCAGGGACACGGTCTGAAGAGACTCATGGATCAAACCGCCCTTGGCTAGTTCCTCCATGACGCCCATCACGCCGCCGGAGCGGTCAAGCTCTTCGATGTGGTGGGGGCCCGATGGGGACAGCTTGCAGAGGTTGGGGGTCTTTCGGCTGATCTCATCGAAGTCCTGGAGGGCCAGGGGCACACCGGCTGCCCGGGCGATGGCCGGGAGGTGGAGCACCGTATTGGTGGACCCGCCCAGGGCCATATCGGCGGCCACGGCATTTTCAAAGGCGGCTCTGGTCAGGATGTCCCTTGGTTTGACATCGGCCTTAACCAGCGCCATGATCTGCCGGCCGGCTTCCCGGGCCATGGTGCGCCGCTTGGAATATACTGCCGGCACCGTGCCGTTCCCCGGCAGGGCCAAGCCCAGGGCTTCGGTCATACAGTTCATGGTGTTGGCGGTGAACATGCCGGAGCAGCTGCCGCAGGTGGGACAAGCCGAATCCTCCACCAGTTCGAACCGGGCCTGGTCCATTTTCTGGTTGGCCAGACTGCCCACGGCCTCGAAGGTCGTGACCAGATCGATCTCCCGGTCCGGGAGGCGGCCGGCCAGCATGGGTCCGCCGGAGGAAATGATGGTGGGGATATTCAGCTTCCCGGCTGCCATCAAGGCCGCCGGCACTGATTTATCACAGTTGGGGATGATGACCAGTCCGTCAAAACAATGGGCCCGGACCATCACCTCGATGGTATCCACGATCAATTCCCGGGAGGGGAGGGAAAAATTCATACCGGCATGGTTCATGGAGATCCCATCGCAGACGGCAATGGAAGGAAATTCAAAGGGGATTCCGCCTTCCATATAGATGCCGTGTTTGACCTCTTCCGCCAAAGTCCTGAGGTGCATATGGCCCGGCACGATCTCATTGAACATATTGCAGACGCCGATGAAGGGCTTGCCCATGTCAGCGCTGCCCAGCCCCAGGGCTTTCAACAAGGACCGGTGGGGTGACCGCTCATTGCCCAGTTTGATTTGATCTGAATTCATTGCTTGATTTCCTTTCTGGATGTTTGGTTTTTAGATTGCTGTACATGATGTCATGGAACAATTGTTTTTTTATCCGGCGGTCTACAGAACCACGGACACATCGGACAGGGTCTTCAGGTTGGCCACCATGGCCGACCACTTGTCAGCGGCTACGGAAATGACCATCAGGTCCTCTTCCATGCTGAATGAGGTGGGCTTGAGGCCTTTTCTTCTGAATAAGTTAAGCACTCTGACACATGAGTCCATACCGGTACCAAGTTTTGCTTTGATCGTTCTTTCCATAATAAATATTCTCCTTTGCAGTTTTGCCGATGGTCCATCGACAGCCTGATCATTTGATTGGTTT
>CAZOTM010000228.1:0-3925 GCA_964582675.1 uncultured Clostridiaceae bacterium | reverse complement strand
TCACCCTGGGCCGCCGATGTTTTTGATTTCCATTGACCATTGCACCATTTAAACTTTGTTTCACTCCATCCACCTCCGGATTCTTTCCTGATTATCTGTTGAAACCAACTTTTGGGACATTCGCATTATCTGGCATAAGTGCTTGATCCCTGCCCACGGCATTGGTTCGACCCCCCCGGGCTTTGCCCGGTTTAACTGGGTTGGCGGCAAGGCTTTGGCCCCGTCGAGTCGGCCATTGATGCTTCCATTATACAGCTAATATACAGCTAAGGGATTGAAAATAATCAGGCATGAAAATAATCAGACTATCCGGCCCGGGAACAAAAAATGCAGTCATTTAAACAGGCGATCTTTGGGCTGGGAGAAAAATAGTCCCCGGATAATGTATAATTAAGAGAGCTTGAAAAAAAGCATTTTTACGCCCATGATTGGACAGGAGTAGGGATGCGCAGTCTATGGATTAGGAAAAGCAACATGATAGAACAGAACAAATTTACTATGGCAGATAACATAAATAGTCAGGCTGTCCATTGGGAAGCAGCCCATGACGACGGCAATCCGCCCGGCCAAGGCATGGCTCCGGCTGAAGGCAGCGCCTCCTTTGACGGCAATGAGTCCTCCCTGGCAGCGGACTTTGTCCACCTCCATCTGCATACGGAGTATTCCCTGCTGGATGGCTCGGGAAAAGTTAAAAACATGGTCAAAAAAGCCGGGGAACTGGGGATGAAGGCCTTGGCCATCACGGACCACGGGGCCATGTACGGGTGCGTGGATTTTTACAAGGAGTGTAAAAAGGCCGGGATCAAACCGATCATTGGCTGCGAAATCTATGTCGCTGCCGGCAATATGGATGATAAAACCCTGAACAACAACTCCATCCACCATTTGGTGCTCCTGTGCAAAAACGCCACGGGTTACCAAAACCTGATGAAGATCGTCAGCGAGGGGTCCATTCGGGGATTCTACTATAAACCAAGGGTTGACCACGCTTTTTTAAGGGACCATGCGGAGGGTCTGATTGCCCTGTCCGCCTGCCTGGGGGGAGAGGTCCAGGAAAACCTGAATCATGATATGCCGGGGAAAGCCAGGGAAGCAGCCATATTTTACCGGGATACCTTCCGGGACGGGTTCTATCTGGAGCTGCAGGACCATGGAATGGCCGAACAGAAAAAAGTCAACCGGCTGAACATCGAATTGGCAAAAGACCTGGGGATCCCCCTGGTGGCGACCAACGATGTCCATTATGTGGAGAAGGAGGACTTTAAGTCCCACGATGTGCTCCTGTGCATCCAGACCGCGGCGGCGGTGGATGAATCGGACCGGATGCGCTATCCTTCCCATGAGTTTTATTTAAAATCCGGGGCGCAGATGGCGGAGCTGTTTGAGCATGTGCCGGCAGCCCTGGGAAACACAGTGAAAATCGCCGGGGAATGCAATTACGACTACGAGTTCCATGTCAATAAAATGCCGGAGTTCCAGCTGCCCCCCGGGGAGGACCATTCGGATTATTTAAGGGCAAAGTGCTATGAGGGCCTTGCCAGAAAATACCCCGTCTTCAGCCGTTTTAAGGGTGTCCCCATGACCCCTGAGGTGATCGAGGCGATGAAGCGCCATGATGAGGGTAATGCGCCAAAGCTCGTGGAGCGGCTGGAATACGAGCTGTCGGTTCTCATCAAAATGGGCTACGTGGACTATTTTCTCATCGTCTGGGACTTCATCAAATTTGCCGACGACAACGGGATTGCCACCGGCGCCGGCCGGGGTTCGGCGGCGGCCTCCATCGTGGCCTATACGCTGAATATCACGAAAATCGACCCCATCCAATACAACCTGATTTTTGAGCGGTTTTTAAACCCGGAGCGGATCAGCATGCCGGATATCGATTCCGATTTCTGTTATGAACGGCGCCAGGAAGTCATTGACTATGTGGTGGGAAAATACGGGAAGGATAATGTGTCCCAGATCATCACCTTCGGTACCATGGCGGCCCGGATGTGTATCCGGGATGTGGGCAGGGCCATGAGCTACCCCTATGGTGAAGTGGACCAGATTGCCAAGATGATCCCGGCCATGCTTAATATCACCATCGACAAGGCCCTGGAGATCAACCCGGAGCTGAAAAACGCCTATGACGGGGACAGCCGGGTCAAGGAACTCATCGATATCGCCTTGAAGCTGGAGGGGCTCCCCCGCCACTCCTCTACCCATGCCGCCGGGGTGGTCATTTCCGGCCGGCCCCTGGTGGAATACGTGCCCCTGCAGAAAAACGACGAGGCCCTGGTCACCCAATTCCCCATGGGCACCCTGGAGGAACTGGGCCTGTTGAAGATGGACTTTCTGGGTCTGCGGACGCTGACGGTCATGCAGGATGCCTGCCGCATGATCGAAGACAACCAGGGCGTCAAAATCACCCCGGACCAGTTGGACTTCATGGACAAAAATGTCTACGAGATGATCGGCGAAGGCCGGACGGTGGGCGTCTTCCAGCTGGAATCCTCGGGCATGACATCCTTTATGAAGGAGCTCAAGCCGGAAAGCCTGGAGGACATCATCGCCGGGATCAGCCTGTATCGGCCGGGTCCCATGGCGGAGATCCCCCGTTATGTGGAAAACAAGAAGAACCCAGCCAAGGTGACTTACCTGACCCCGGAACTGGAACCCATCCTCAATGTGACCTATGGGGTCATGATTTACCAGGAGCAGGTCATGCAGATCGTGCGGGATCTGGCCGGTTACTCCCTGGGCCGGGCGGATCTGGTCCGCCGGGCCATGAGCAAGAAGAAGCACGATGTCATGGAATTAGAGCGGGTCAACTTCATTGAAGGCATCGTGGAAGCGGGCCAAGTCATCGTCCCCGGCACCAGGCGCAACGGCATCAGCGACCAGGCGGCCAACAAGATCTTTGACCAGATGAATGAATTCGCCTCCTACGCCTTTAACAAAGCCCATGCGGCAGCCTATGCGGTGATCGGTTACCAGACCGGCTACCTCATGCGCTATTACCCCGTGGAATTCATCGCCGCCATGCTTAATTCCTTCATCGGCTCAGCGGAAAAAGCCAGCTTCTATATCCGCTATGCCAAGTCCATCGGCATCCAGGTCCTGCCTCCGGACATCAACGAATCCAAAGCCCGCTTCACCGTCAGCGGCAACTCCATCCGGTTTGGCCTGGGCGGGATCAAGAATCTGGGGTTTGGCATCATCAGTGAAATCATCAAAGCCCGGCGGGAAAAGGGCAGGTTCACCAGCTTCAACGACTTTATCACCAAGCTGGATACCCAGGGCTTGAATAAACGGGCCTTGGAGTGCATGATCAAGGCCGGGGTGTTTGACTCCCTGGGGATCGGCCGAAGCCGGCTCTTGGCCGTTTACGAACGGATATTGGAGAGCCACTCCACGGAACGCAAGCGGATCATCAAGGGACAGGTGTCCTTCTTTGGCGAGATGGCCGGCGACGGCACAACGGATGTGGATGGTTTTTCCATCGAGATCCCGGAGCTGGAAGAATTCCCCGTCAATGAGCGGCTGATCATGGAAAAGGAAATGACCGGACTCTACCTGTCCGGCCACCCCCTGGATGAATACCAGGCGGAGCTGGATGCCGTCGCCTCCGTGGAGATCGCTGAGCTTACGGACTATGACATGCTGGATGATGTGAGAGACGAAGCCGCCCTCCTGGTGGAAGAGGAGCTCAAGGACAAAACCAGCTTCACCGACGGCCACCGGGTGACATTGGGAGGCATCATCACCGGAGTCACCCGGAAAATCACGAGAAGCAACGCCATGATGGCTTTCCTGACCTTGGAGGACCTGACCGGCACCGTCGAAGTCATCGTGTTCCCCAAATCCTTTGACCATCTAAATCCGATCCTGAAGGAGGATCTGGTGGTGGTGGTCAAGGGCAGGCTGCAGGTCCGGGAGGATG
>CAZOTM010000227.1:2635-3936 GCA_964582675.1 uncultured Clostridiaceae bacterium | reverse complement strand
CGGTCGTATCGTGGAAAGGGAATAAGGGAAACGACGTGATTGCGAACGCAAAAACGAACGCAAAAAAATGCGTTCGTTTTGCTGCATAATGAATGTAATACGAGCAACAGTTCAGGAAAGCTGGTGTGATTTCATGGCATCCACAGAAAAAACCACAGATTGAGAAATAACAATAACCCGGTTATCTAGATCCTCCTGGTTCAAGATCGAAATTGGTGACAGGATCATTCACCTGGATCCAGGATATGCTGGATATTTTCAAAATCAAGGGATCCCGTTGGATGAACTGAATGACAAAGCGGACATTGTACTGGTCTCTCATCATCATAAAGACCATCCCCAGCCGGAGGCGCTGGCCAGAATCATCAAGCCGGACAGTCTGGTCATTGCACCGGGGAGCTGCAAAGGCAGAATCAAGGGCGACAAGGTCAGATTCATCAAACCGGGAGATGCAATCAAGGATGGGGACATCATTATTACTGCAGTGGACGCCTATAATACTCAGGAAGGGAATTCCACCAGAAAAGTCCATCATAAAGGCGATTTTGTGGGGTACCTGATCCAAATTAAGGGTATGACAATATACTTTGCCGGAGATACCGATGTAATCCCTGAAATGAGCGGTCTCGGGAAAGTCGACCTTGCGTTTCTTCCCATCGGCGGGACTTTTGTAATGGACATTGAAGAAGCGGTTGAAGCAGTGGGCATCATGAATCCCCGCGTCGTGTTCCCGATGCATCAGTCTGCCGCAGATCCGCTGGTCTTTGAACGTCAAATGCACGCAAGATCGAGTTCAAGGGTAATTATTCTTGATGTTGGAGAAATAGCAAATGTATAGTGAACTTCAAAGCATACCAGGAGTCGGCAGGAAGACTGCCGAATATTTGAAAAGGATCGGGATCAACGTGGTGGAGGATCTGAAAAATAAAGATCCGGAAGATTTATATGCAAAACTGTGTATGATAAAAGGTTATCAGATCGATCGATGCGTATTGTATGTTTTCCGATGTGCTGTCTATTACGCAAATGAAGAGCTGCCTGATCCAGAAAAACTGAAATGGTGGTATTGGAAAGATTAACAGGTAGTTCTCCGGACGTCCCGTGAAGTAATCGAAAAAGGCGAACTCAATCGGTATTATGCCGGACAATATTTTCGTCCCTCGATGGCTGGCTGACAACGGATGCAGGGAATCAAGGACATTTACCTTGGCCAGATGATCCATCCTGTGCCCAAATTGAAGCAGGCTATGCTGACAAAGAACAACCCAAAAGACAATACCATGAGGAACTATAATTTGAAT
>CAZOTM010000227.1:1341-2591 GCA_964582675.1 uncultured Clostridiaceae bacterium | reverse complement strand
GGGTGAAGACCATCAAAGTCGTATTGATCAATGGAAGCCCGAGAAAGAACTGGAACACCCATCAGCTGCTTTTGGCGGCGGAACGGGGAGCGAAGGAGGCCGGTGCCGAGACCGAGCTCATTCATCTGTTTGATCTGCTATATAAGGACTGCATCAGCTGTTTTGCCTGCAAGCGCCGGGGCAATCAGACCGGAGGTATCTGTGCGGTCAGGGATGATCTGAAGCCGGTGCTGGAGCGGATCGCCGAGGCGGATGCCGTCTTGATCGGCTCTCCGGTCTACTATGAGAATCTGACCGGGCAGGCGTTGTCGTTTATCAACCGACTGCTTTTCCCGGTCATGCACTATGAAACAGATCCCCGTACCGGCAGAGCGGAACGAGTCCTGAAAAAGGACAAAAAGTGCGGTCTGATTGTCACTATGAATGCCAGCGAGCGTCATCTCCGCAGCGGCTACGCCAAACCCTTCGAAGCCATCGCCGGCTCCATTGGAATGGTGCTCGGCAGCTGTGAGACCCTGTATTCCTGTGACACGCTGCAGTTTTCGGATTACTCGAAGTATTATGCCGGCATGTGGAATGAGAAGCATAAGGCATACCGGATGGGCAAACGCCTTGGTGAGGGGGCATCCGCCTCAAAACCGCTGAACGACGATTGATCACCTCGGGGGATCAGGCATTACTGATGAATCTCGAGTCAATGAATGATCGGAAGGAGGCCAATGAGCGATTTTTTACTGACCCATGGACAGAACCTGGTCTCCATTGAAGACTTCACTCATGATCCGAAAGAAGCACGATGGGGCAACCCTTATAACTCGGTCTTCCGGTTGAAGATCCGATCCGGGGATTTTTCCGGGGCGGCAGATTGTGAGATCGACATCCGCGATTTTCGGGAGTTCGCCCGAAAGATTATGGATCTCTATGAGTTTCGGATCCATGAGGTCCTGCTGTCGGAGATCGGTTATGGCAGCACGGTGAAGTTTCGCATGGACCCACTGGGCCATCTTGAGATCAGCGGGGAGATTTTCGGCTCCGGGATGGATCACAGTCTCAAGTTTTCCTTTCCCACTGACCAGACTTCCCTGAAGCCCTTTGCCGATTCATTGATTCGTTTCTTGAGATCCTGACGTAACGGTAGACGGAGATCGGCCAAAGATTCTGAGGGTATGCCAGAGATTTCCCTGGGCATCCCGGAGTCGTCGGATCCGACCGTATAATTAAGGTTAAGTCTCAATCGCAGAGGGATCCCC
>CAZOTM010000227.1:0-1331 GCA_964582675.1 uncultured Clostridiaceae bacterium | reverse complement strand
CCGTATAATTAAGGAAACGCTGATTAATTCCCAATCGGTACACTCTCACGATATAATTAGATCATAAAGTAACAGTGAGGTTTTGTCATGAAGCAGCAAACATTCAGTGATATTGAATACGCCAACCGGCGCCGTACTACAAAGCGAGAAGCTTTTCTCGACTCAATGGAATCGATCATCCCCTGGAAAGATTGGGTGGAGTTGATTCGCCCCTTTTACCCCCAGGGGAAACGCGGACGGCGACCAATCGAGATTGAAACAATGCTGCGAATGTACCTCATGCAAAATTGGTTTAACCTTTCCGACGTGGGCATCGAAGATGCCATCTACGACAGCTATGCCATGCGTAAATTTATGCGCTTGGACTTTTTGAATCAACAAGTGCCTGATGCTACCACACTGCTTCATTTCCGCCATCTCATGGAAAGGCATCTCATCGGCGAAAAGATCTTCAACGACGTGACTCAGCGCTTGGATGCAGCGGGTCTGATGATGCATGGGGGCACCATTGTCGACGCGACCATCATTTCAGCCCCTAGTTCAACCAAGAATCAGGAGGGTAAAAGAGACCCTGAAATGCACTCTGCGAAGAAAGGCAATCAGTGGTATTTTGGAATGAAGATCCACGCAGGAGTGGATGCGGGCAGCGGCTATGTCCATACCATCACCGCAACCCCGGCCAATGTTCATGACATCAACGAGACATTCAAGCTGATCCGCCCGGATGATGAGGTAGCCTATGGCGACTCTGGGTACAACGGCGTCGAACTTCGAAAAGAAATCACGGAGGATCCGCACTTATCCACAATCGAGTTCCGGACTAATGTTCGTCCTTCAAAGATAAAAACCAACAAGAATTTTCCTGGAATCCAATGGGACCGGGCAATTGAGAGCCGGAAATCCTCAGTCCGCAGTAGAGTCGAACATCCATTTTTAACGGTGAAACATCACTTTGGTTATGCCAAAGTTGTCTATCGAGGGATTAGCAAAAACCTTAATCGATTCAACATTCTATTTGCCAGTGACAATTTGTTGAAGTGCCTTCGGGCTAACAGGACGAAAGATTTCTGCATGGGATAAGTGCGCCCAAAAATGGGGAAAGGACCTAAGGAAGGGGCTGTATGACCCCAAAAACCAGGCTTTTTTGAGTGGAAAAACCTCTCTTAGTGTAAAAAAGACAAAACTACCAAATAAGGAAGCACCAACCTTTAATAATCAGTGTTTCCTATAATCAATTACAGTGATTCTCATCAGGAATGGTTCTTATTTCAACACCAAATAAACCAAATATAACCTTGGTTAAGACAAAAAAGACAGACATAAAAAATGAA
>CAZOTM010000226.1:0-3976 GCA_964582675.1 uncultured Clostridiaceae bacterium | reverse complement strand
GTGGATCACCCAGAGAATATCGAAACGGAATATGAAGCTAAATTCCGAACCTTTGGCATGCCCATCTACCGGATCGAGGCCGTGAAGACAGGATAAAGGAGCTGAGGCATTGCCCGGATCCGTCCCTTGACTTGCCCAGGTGTTGCAAGGCGGAGAATGGTTCCGCCAGCTAACCAGGGTGCTGATTTCAGGTAAACCCTTAACAGACCATTAACAGACCCTGGACTGACCGTGGGCGGTTGGAAAGGGACGACGAAAGCAAAGCCGCAGGCATGCCGATTAAAGGTGTGCCTGCGGCTTGGTCTTTAGCATATTCCTAAGCATATTCCTAAGCTTATTCCTAAGCTTATTCCTGTTGTTTTACCTGTCGTCTGCTGCTGGTTGAACATCTTGTTAAAAGGATGTTTTTCAGCAGAAACTGATCGGCCCATCGGCCGAATCAAGAAAGCTTTACGGCTTCTTCCAATACTTTGTCATAGTTTGGTTCGTCGCCGATCTCGGGGACATATTCTGAATAGGTCACGATCCCATTGCGGTTGACGACAAAGGCAGCCCTGGCTAAGAGGGAGAGACCGCTGACAAAGGTGCCGGTGGACACACCAAAATTTCCCGTCTTATAGTCGGACATCATTTTAATGTAGTCGCCGGCATTGGCCTTTACCCATCTGGCCATGGCAAAGGGCAGATCAACGGATACCCCATAGACATTTAATCCCTGGTAGTTTTCCAGCTTATCATTGAAAGTCAAAAGCTCCAGTGAGCAGGGTGAAGTGTCCACTGAGGGGAATGTCAAAATTACTGCCGGAAACTTAATGTCCTTGTCAGTGACGTCATTCAACTCCATGTCGGTAAGTAAAAACTCCGGGAAAGTATCGCCGGCTTTCAATTCGCTGCCCTTTGTAGAAACCTCTCTGCCTCCAAATGTTAACTTCATTGTTTCACCTCATTATTGTATTTTTATTATCCAGTTAGTCTAAATCAATAATAAATTTGTGGACAAAACCGGTGGGTTTCCAGGATTCCTTGGCTTTTCTAAGGCCCTCGATCCCCAGGTCCTGTTCCCGGTTGATGATTGTGGCGGTGGGATGGTTGATCCTTAAGTTTTCCGAGTTGATAAACGTGAACATGCCATTGATCTCATCATTGGCTTTTTCAACGTGGACCAGAACTGAATCCGGACTGGTTGGCTCACTGATGGTGAAGCCTTCGCAGCGGCCGTTGATGAAAACCGCACTCCCCGTGATGGGCAGTTGGGAGAGGTTTTCCAGACTGTTTTTTATCCCGGCAAATTCACCGATCGTATAAGCCGATTCCCTTCCCTTCAGCCACCGTTTAGCCATTTCAATGATGGCTGATTTGCTTTCCGCCAAGGATCGGACGGTAAACTCATTGTTCTTAACAAAATTATTGTAATGATTTTTCTTGCCATGCATTTTTTTCCCGGACAAATTCCGGAGTCGTTCACCGTCGTAAAGATATTCATCATTATCCCGATCTTCCTTGATTTTGAACCCTATGCCCTGTGTTTCCAGCTTTTCCGCCACCCAGGTTTCGGCATCAATAATCACGGCGGGAAACTCATTTACATCTGCAAACTGTTTCATCCTCTCGATGGCTTCGGGCAGTTTTTGCTCATCCTGGGCCAGCGGAGGCAGGAAGCCGAAAATGGGAGGCATTGTCCGTCTGATATAGAGAACATCCGCCACTTCTGAAATTTCAATTCCAAGGGCATCCTTCCACATATAGAGGGCAGTGAAATTATGTACTGAAGACACGGGATTGGATAATGGTTTATATTTTTCGAACAGAACCCGATGCTCCAGATCAAGTTTTATAAATTCCAATTTATCACTCCTCTGACCCTTATTATAGTATATCCAGACCTTGAAGTTGACTTTGTTTTAAGTTATTTACAAAATGGAAATCAATTATTAATCGGAACTCATAATAAAACCCAATAAAACCCTGAAAACCGATCAAAGCCGAAAAAACCAACCAAGCAGGGGAAATTGCTGAGCCGAGCACTCGGGGGAATACTCGGCAATCGGGCAATATCTATTGGGCCTTGGTTGATTTAAGAGCCGTCCCCGGCTTCGGCAGTGGCGGAAGCGGTGATGATCCCTTCAATAATCAGTTTCCTCGAATACAGTTCTTCAAATTTTTTGGTCAGTTTATAAGCTTCATAAATTTCCAAGTCGATGTCTTCCTCGGAATAGGGTCGGATGATGATACTGTCCTTCGTGACTTCCGTTTTGACGTCATAGATGACGCCGTTGACATTCCGCTCAAAGGACTCGGAAAGGGCGATCAAAATACCGATTTTTTCTGAGTTGTTGACATCCAGTCGATTCAAGATGTGACTGAAATTGGCCATGGACAGGTCGTGCTCGACCTTGCGATGGAACATGGCGGCATAGCTGGCAAGGAGGATCTCCTTGTGATTCAGGCCATTAACATCTGAGTTGATTATGATATAGAAACTATGCTTTTCATGATCATAATAGCGGATGGACATGCCGATGTCATGCAGCATGGCTGCGGTATGGACCACGGGCAGATAGGTCCGGTCAAGCCTGTGGGCAGCCTCCAGACCGATGAACATCTTCTCGGTGAGATTGGCAACATGCTCGGCATGGCGGATATTCATATCGTGCCTGGTTAAGATCGAATAAATGGAGCGGTCCAGCATATCGGGAATGATATCATAGTTGGCTTTGATGTAATCATAGAGAATTCCTTCCCGCAAGCCTTTTCCGGAGATCCTCAGCTCTGTGGTGCCGGTGATGTCGGTAATGGTCTTGATGATGGCCAGGGCGGCCAGGATGATATCGGCCCGGTCTGCTTCAAGCCCCTGAGTTTTGCTCCGGGCGTGGGCATCCTTGGTCATAAACATCTGGAACAAGGAGATGATATCAATATCCTCCAGGGTGTAATTGTGGGTGATGGTCAGAGGATATCTTTTCCGGTAGCGGTCGATTTTGCCGATGGTCCGGGCGGAGCCGCCTACTAAAATGATGGTTTTGAACTTATGGTCTTTGATCCAGTCGATTTTTGCAAACGCTGCATGGAGATATTCTTCCAACTGGACATGGTTCTTGGGCGTAACGATGTCCGATAATTCGAATTTTTCGGTCATATTCAATGTTCCGATGGGCAGGGAGACGGAATGGATCAGCTCGTTCTTCTCGATGGCAGCCAGTTCACTGGAGGCACCGCCGATATCCAGCATCAGGCTGTTTTCGATGATCATGGAGCCGGTGACACCGGAATAAGCCAGATAACCTTCGATGTATTCATCCAGCAGCTGGATCTCCAGTCCCGTCACAGCCTCGGTCTGTTGGAGGATCTCCGCACCGTTGGCTGCCCGCCGCAAGGATTCCGTTGCCACCACAATGGTTTCATCAACCCTCATGGAATGGCTCAATTTTTTGAACTTGATCAATGTGCTGATCATGAGATCGATTTTATTTTGCGGGATCAGGTTTTGATCCGTATCCGATCCCAATCGGATCGTTTCTTTCAATTCATCGACGATTCTGTAGAAGCCCTGGCCATAGATTTCCCATATGACGAGCCGGACTGTATTGGAGCCTAAATCGACAACTGCGAGTTTCATCTTTTACCTCGTTAGCCTGCATGCTTGATATGCTGAGTAAGACCTCAGGTGTTAAGCAAAAATATTATTGTACCAAGGGCCGGATCATATCAAGGGCTGGATCATGGCATAGAGAATCTATAAATGATCGCTTAATGCTTGGGCTACCCCTTGATGAGCAACTGCCTGGTCCATTCCCGACACCTCATTATATCATAATTGAATCGGGTGATTGAAGGGACAGGGGATGGCATACCATAGGCCCCGGGATTTATTTTCAAGCAGATCCGGCTTTATAATTCATAAGTGGGGAGAATTTCGAAAGAATGAATTGATTAAAAAATATCATACAACTATAATAAACGTATACATGACTAATTA
>CAZOTM010000225.1:198-4007 GCA_964582675.1 uncultured Clostridiaceae bacterium | reverse complement strand
CCTCGCCTAAACTCACCACCGTCGGGAAGGAGTAGGCGCCTAATTTGGCCGCCAGGGCCAAATCGCCTTTTAACAGCCTGGCGGCAGCATCAGTTTTGGAGTCGGCGACGATTTTCTTGCCATTCCGGTCAATGCGGTAGAGGACCTCTTCCAACACGGCATCCTTGGCAATATTCTGATTGAATACCATGACCCGTTCACGGGCGCTGCGCAGGAACCTTTCCGAGGAAGTTTTGGAGATCTCCCGGACCAATTTATAGACGATGGATGGGGGATAGGAGGAAGCCAGGGGATCCTTTTCCCAGACTGTTCCGTCGATGGGCATTCCGAAGCGCTCAGCGGCTTCCCGCCAGTGTCCGCCCACATCGGACGGCGCATTGATGCCGTTGCCCTCATCGGAAAAACCCGCCCATTTCTCCAAAAGGCCGCCCATTACCACCTGGAAGTTGATCTTGCCCTTATACAGGGTCTGGAACTTCCGGATATAGGGTTCAGCTTCCCAGCAGTAGCAGCAAATCGGGTCGGTGACATAGAAGACGTTGATGCCTTCGGTATTTTCAGCCGCAGTGGGTTCGATTTCCGTATCCTGGGCAGTTACTGGGATCTCACAGACTCCCGTCTCAATATCACAAGCCATATTTTCATCCGGCTTATCTTTGTCATTCAATATGTTAAATTCTTCGTTCAAATGTATTCCTCCTAAAGATTTCAGTTAGTCTCATTATACACCAACTTTCCAAATTGAGAGCATATATCAATTTATGATTACAGGCATGGGCTGATTGATTTATAATGAAGGCTGTACCAGTTATTTGCCGCAGACTTTACCGGGTCTATCCATCGCTGGATTGATGGATCATCGATCGGTCAGCAATGCAGTCATTGATCGATCATCAATTGGTCATCGGATCATCGATCCCGCCATCGGATCATCGATCGGTCATCGGATCATCGGTCCAGTCATCAGACCATCGATCGGTCGTCGGATCATCCGGCTTACTTTTTTTAAACATCGACTGTGATGGCCAGCCGTAATTGGTGAGGTATAAAATCACGCTGTAATTTTGATCGTCAAGATCGGGGAGGAGCAGCTGCGAAATGACGGATAAACAATATATGCGAACGATGCTCTTGTCCCTGGCCGGGCTGGCGGGTTTATTTTTTATTGCTGTGAGTTTGGGGACCAAGGATATCAGGCTTGGGGAGATATGGGACATATTGACTGGGAGAGGCTTAGGGGGCAACCGGCTCATCCTCTTAAATGTCCGGCTTCCCAGGGCGTTCCTGGCAATCCTGGTGGGAAGCGCCCTGGCCTTGTCGGGTGGAATATTGCAGGCGATCCTGAAAAATCCCCTGGCCGATCAGGGCATCATCGGCCTTAGTTCCGGTGCTGGGTTCATGGCTGTGGTGTTTTTAATCCTCCTGCCGGAGTACTACGAGTTAGTCCCCCTGGCCGCCTTTTCCGGCGCCCTGGCGGCGGTGGTCACCGTCTACCTCCTGTCCTGGCAGGATGGCATCATCCCTTCCCGGGTCATCCTGGCCGGGGTGGCGGTCTCCTCCATGTTCGGCGCTGGCATTTCGGCTCTCCTGGTGTTTTACTCCGACCGGGTGGGGGGCGCCCTGAATTTCCTCAACGGGAATTTTTCCGCCAAAAGCTGGAATGAATTGAGGATCATCCTGCCTTATTGGCTGATCCTGGTGCCCATCGCCCTGCTGTTGTCCGGCAATCTGACCATCCTGTCCCTGGGTGATGAGACGGCGGCCGGCCTGGGTCTTCGGACCGGCCGGCTGCGGCTCATCTATATCCTCATTGTCAGCCTGCTCTCAGGGGTTTGCGTTTCCGTCACCGGTCTCATCGGCTTTGTCGGATTGATGGTGCCCCATATGGTCAGGCGGTTCACCGGCGGGGATGCCAGGCGCTTGCTGCCCTTAAGCCTCATCTGGGGGGGCATCCTCCTGCTGTTGAGCGACACGGTGGGCCGAACGGTGCTTAGTCCGGTGGAGATCCCGGCCTCCATCATAACGGCGGCCCTGGGTGCGCCCTTCTTCCTTTACCTGCTGCGCAAAAGGAGGGATTTCCAATGATCCTCAAGGCCAACAATATCCACAAAGCCTATGCTGGGACGGACATCCTGAAAGGCTGCAGCTTATCCCTGGAAACGGGCAAAATCTATGCCATAGCCGGGGAGAACGGCTCCGGCAAGTCCACCCTGTTGAAAATCCTGGGGGGCCTCCTCCGCTTCGATGCCGGGGAGATCCTTCTGAACCAGCGTTCCATCAAGGAGTACAGTATGAAGGAAAGGGCCAGGCTCATGGCTACCGTGAGCCAGCTGGAGGAGACCGCCACCGAGCTGAGCGTTGAAACGGTGGTCGCCCTGGGCAGATTCCCTTACCGGGGCTTATTGAACTCTGCCCGGGCAGGGGATTCGGAAATTGTCCGGGAAGCCCTGGAGAAAACCGGCACCAGCCATTTAAAACAGCGCAGCTTCATGACCTTGTCCGGCGGGGAGCGGCAAAGAGTCCGGATTGCCATGGCCCTGGCCCAGGAACCCAGGCTCCTCCTCCTGGATGAGCCCACCACCTTTCTGGATATCCGCTATCAGCTGGAGATCCTGGATCTCTTGCGGGTCCTCAATCAAAGGGATCAGCTCACTGTCCTCATGGTCCTCCACGACCTGAATCACTGCATTGAGTATGCCGATGAATTGATCCTCTTAAAAGATGGTAAAATCAAAGGGATGGGAACCCCAAATGATCTCGTGGTGCCGGAAACCATCCAGGAGGTGTTTGGTGTGGAAAGCACCACGATTGCCATGGATGATAAAAAATATTTGACCTTTAGGAGGCTGAAATGATGAGACGGCAAGACCGGGAACAGGATCGGGCGTTTGCCCTGGGAATTATCGATAAAGCGCCCTACGGCGTCTTATCCGTCAACGATGAGCAATCACCTATGTCCGTCCCCCTATCCCTGGTCAGGGAAGGGGAAGATATATACTTCCACAGCGGCAAGGCCGGACGCAAGATCGGCCTGTTAAAGGACGGAACAAGGGTGACTTTGGTTTTTGTCGGAACGGTGAAAGTCCCTGACCTATTCACCAAAGATCAACTGGAAGATATGAGCAAGGATGAAGCCAAGTTTCCCATGCTCGTATCCTCTGTCTTCACCACGGAATTTGAATCGGCCATCGTGGAAGGGACCATCAAGGAAGTCGTTGATGAAGCCGACAAGATCCATGGCTTGGAGCTGATCTGCCAAAAATACACACCGGATAAAATGTCCTACTTTCATGAAGCCGTCCAATCCGGGATGAAGCATACCAGGATATATAAAATCCATGTCGATGGGATTGCCGGTAAAGCGAAGAAATATGCCAGGGACGGCCATGAGCTAAAATATCGGGAGGTGGAAACCGATGAGTAAGCTCTATGAGTTTAAAGCCATTATCCATAAAAACCCGGATATGGATGCCGCCTACATTGAGTTTCCCTGGGATGTCCGGAAGGAGTTCAGCAAAGGCCGGGTTTTAGTGCACGCCACCTTTGACGGATACCCCTACGACGGACAGCTGGTCCGGATGAAGACGGACTGTCACATCATTGGCATCCGTCAGGACATCCGCCGCCTCATTGGCAAGCAGCCCGGGGATGAGATTTTCGTCACCATCCGGGAGCGGGAACCAAAAGAATGATTGAGAACAGGTAAAAACCGAAACGAGGCAGCAGCACGCTTGCATCGGTGAGATAAGTGAATTATTTAAATAGGATAGATTATATGGATTGGCTGCACCGGGCAGTCAGAGTAGAAG
>CAZOTM010000225.1:0-188 GCA_964582675.1 uncultured Clostridiaceae bacterium | reverse complement strand
CCGGAACGAGGCAACAGTACGGTTGAATCGGTGAGTTTAAGTGAATTACTAAAATAAGATAGATGATATGGATTGGCTGCACTGGGCAGTCAGAATTGAAGTACAGATGAATTGGATGGAAATCCCGGGGTATTAAGGAGATCAATGGAAATATTTAAAAATGATATTGTGGAAGGTACGATTGAAAA
>CAZOTM010000224.1:1275-4017 GCA_964582675.1 uncultured Clostridiaceae bacterium | reverse complement strand
CACATTATTGGTTCACATTATTGGACCACTGAAAATTGATTGGATCTTTCAATTAAATCATTCAGTTTATTCAAGGCCGCTTTGCTGTCGATGATCTGGGCGACTTTCTTCACACCGTCCGCAAAATCAACCGCTTTATCGCCAATGATCAGGGCGCCGGCGGCATTGAGCAGCACGGCCTCCCGCTGCGGACCGGTTATGTCCCCGTTAAAGACCCCCCGGATCGTGGCTGCATTTTCTTCCGGCAGTCCGGTCTTGATTTCTTCCAGGGTGCAGCGGGCAAACCCAAAGTCCTCGGGAGCGATGATATAGGTGGTCAGTTCCCCATCCTTCAATTCCATGATTTTAGTTTCCCCCAAGAGGGAAATTTCATCCAGGCCGTCCAGGCCATGGACAAACATGGCTCTCGTATAGCCGATTTCCCTGGCCACATAGGCAACCTGCTCCAGCAGCTCCGGTTTATAGACCCCCAGGAGATGCCGCGGGGCAAAGGATGGGTTGATGAGCGGGCCGATGATGGTATAGAAAATGGTCTTGATGCCCAGGGAGGCTTCCGGCGCCAGCACCTTGCCCATCACCGGATGGAATAAGGGGGCGTAGATGAAGGCGATGTTGATCTCCTCGATCAAGGCTTCGGCCTGGGCCGGCGTCAAATTGATATTGACCCCCAAGGCCTCCAAGACGTCGGCGCTGCCCGACAGACTAGAGATGGACCGGCTGCCGTGTTTGGCGATGGGAATACCGGCGGCTGCAGCGATGATGGCGGTTGCCGTGGAAATGTTATAGGTGCTCAGGCCGCCCCCCGTACCGCAGGTGTCCATCAATTCAACTGAGACATTGGGTTTCATGGGAATACAGTTTCCCCGCATGGCTTTGGCGATATGGGCAATTTCCTCCAGGCTTGCCCCTTTCATAACCAGCGCCACTAAAAACCCGGAGATCTGCCCCTCCGTCAGTTCATCGTTGCTGATGGCCGAAATGATCTCAAATACTTCTTCTTCCCCCAGATTTTCCCGATTGGTCAATTTTCTTAGAATGTCCTTGTACATGATACTGCCTCCGTTTGGTTTTTTTTGATTGGCTAGAACTGTCTGTGACCTGTTGGCTCCTGCTGTGATGGGTCAGGATAACCAAAACCCGAATGGCTGACCTGTCAGTGGTATAAAAAAAAAGCCTATGTCCTAACAAATATTAGGACAAAAGCTTAGACTTCTGCGGTACCACCTAGATTCATGTATCAACTACATGCTCTCAAATCAGCGCATAACACGCCTATTCCCGGTAACGGGGGAAGCCCGTTGGACATTACTCGGCAAAACGCCTTTCTCTCCACCTTCATGAGTCCATTCATCAGGAACCGGTCTGCTGCAATCCCACCAATCTGCAGCTCTCTGGATTTCGATTGAACCTGACTACTCTTCTCAATCATTAGTTTGGATTGTTTAATTAACACAAATGTAGAACTAAAATCATCATCTGTCAATAGGAACCGGAAATATTTTTCCGTATCCATATTTTCCGTCAGCTATTTTTAGGAACCTGATGTCCATCGGATTTTCCGGCGGAGTATCGATTGCTATCGATTGCCATGAATAATTATTCATAAATGCCCACTTTACGAAGGCCAATGGGAATGGTATTATAAAAAACAATATCCTGTGATGGGTTAAGGTGAGCGGTTTAAGATCACCGTTTCAAACTATTGACGAGTCATGGATCGTATAAATATCCAGGAGTCTATTCCGATTTTACGGATTCCCGAAAAATCAACCCAGCCAGGAATAAAAGGTGCCGCTTGAACTTCTTCCAATGACTGGTTGTTTCCTGATCGCCCGGTTCCAAGAGGAAGTGGATTTTATTGGGCCAGCCGTCCCTTCAGGCTTAACGAAGCACAGGGACTGCCGGACAGGGTACAAAATGCTGTCAAGTCATACAAAGCAACGGCCAATGAGTGGGCAGGAAACACCTTGAAATGATCTGTCAATTAATGGCCTGTCAAAATGAACAACTGAAGGATGTACAAAATGGTTAAAGTAAAATGTTTGAATCCAATCGCCAAGGTTGGCATGAAATTATTCACCCCGGAATATGAGGAAACTGACAACATGGATGAAGCGGATATCGTCCTGGTTCGAAGCGCTGACATGCATAGTCTGAAAATCGGCGACAACATCAAAGCCATTGCCCGGGCGGGAGCCGGTGTGAACAATATCCCCCTGGAGGAGTGCTCCAAACGTGGGATCGTGGTCTTCAATACGCCGGGTGCCAACGCCAATGGCGTGAAAGAACTGGTGGTGGCCTCCATCATCATGTCTTCCCGCAACATCCTGGAGGGCGCCAATTGGGTCAAATCATTAAAAGACCAGCCCAACATCGCCGAGCTGGTGGAAAAAGGCAAAAAGCAATTTGTGGGCAATGAGATCTTTGGCAAGAAGATCGGCATCATCGGTCTTGGAGCCATCGGCGGCAGAGTCGCTAATGCCTGCAACGGCCTGGGGATGGAGGTCTACGGGTATGATCCGTTCATTTCCGTAAAAGGCGCCTGGCATCTTTCCCGCCATGTGAACCAGGCCAAGTCCCTGGAAGAAATCTATCGCAAGTGCGACTATATCAGCCTGCATATTCCGGCTACGGCTGATAATAAGGGCATGATCGGCAAAGATATCCTGGCGATGATGAAAAACGGAGTCGTTATTCTGAATTTCTCCCGGGATACTCTGGTCAACGACGACGACATGGCGG
>CAZOTM010000224.1:0-1265 GCA_964582675.1 uncultured Clostridiaceae bacterium | reverse complement strand
CCCAACGTGAAGACGGTCAATATGGAAGGTGTCGTGGCGGTCCCCCACCTGGGAGCCAGCACGGAAGAGTCCGAGGACAACTGCGCGGTGATGGCCGTAAAACAGCTGATGGACTTCATGGAATTCGGCACCATCACCAATTCCGTGAATTATCCCGATTGTGACCTGGGCATGATGGATAATGAAGAACGTGTACTGATCCATCATGACAACATCCCCAGCATGATCAGCCAGTTCTCAGCGGTGTTCGCGAAAGAGAATATCAATATCTCCGACTTGATCAACAAGAGCAAGGGCAGCTATGCCTACTCCGCCTTTGATCTGGACAGCCCGATCAACGAATCCCTCTTGGAGGAGATCGCCGCCATTGAAGGCGTCCGAAGCATCCGGCGGATTCGTTGATTGAAACCCAACGGGGGGGAAAATCAGACCAATAATTCACCCTGCCAGAGAAGGATGCCACATGGTGGCTGCAGCTCCTCTTTATTTTACAGAAACCAGCATTGCTGCGGAAGTGGACGCAGCCATGGATAAACTCACGAATGGGCACAAAAAAACGATCAGAATTGTACTTCTGATCGTTTTTTTTATGATTTTCCTGATTTGAATCATTCATTCGTCCCGGGGGTTTTCGCTCCCTTGGACAGGTTGGTCCCGATCCATTGATGAGGAGACTCCGTGATCAATCCAATGCCAAATCTGCTCTGACCAGGCCAAAGCCATAGGTGGGATCCCATCCATCGGCCCCCAGATCATCTACATACGTTGAAGTGGTGAGCAAGTTGATAACCCCTTCATTTGTCAACTCTGTCCCGGCCAGAACCAGAGCCGCCGCCCCGGCCACATGGGGGCTGGCCATGGAGGTTCCCGACATGGTGGTGTAGGCTGATCCTTTGTAGGTGGAGATGATGCTGACGCCAGGGGCGACCAGATCAAGTCCCGAACCCCGGCTGGAGAAATAGGCGATGCCGTCCCCTGAATCCACTGCGCCGACGGCCAGGACCCCGGGATAGGCAGCGGGATAATTGACCGCTCCGCCGTCGTTGCCGGCGGCTGCCACAATGACGATGCCGTCAGCGTAAGCGGACTGCACTGCGGTTTTAAACGCTTCGTTGGCAGAGGTGCTGCCCAGGCTCATATTGATGACTTGGATGTTATTCTTAATGCACCAGTCCAGACCTTTAATGATATCCGAGGTGTAGCCGCTGCCTTTGCGATTGAGGACCTTGACGGCGTATAGATTCGCATCCGGAGCTGCCCCGACT
>CAZOTM010000223.1:0-4029 GCA_964582675.1 uncultured Clostridiaceae bacterium | reverse complement strand
CCGGAAGATTGTGGAGTTTGCCCACGATTTCGGTGCGAAAATCGGGATCCAACTGGCCCATGCCGGCAGGAAATCCTTCACTGCAGAAGGTCCGATCTATGCGCCGTCAGCCCTGAGGTTTGATGAAACCTATGCCACACCGGAAGCATTGGATAAACCTGGCATTGACCGGATCATCGAAGCCTTCCGGGAAGGTGCCATCAGGGCGGTCAAGTCCGGTTATGACTTGATCGAGATCCATGGGGCACATGGTTATCTCCTCCATGAATTTTTATCCCCCCTGACCAATCTTCGGACGGATGAATACGGCGGCTCGGCGGAAAATCGCTGCCGGGTCCTGATGGAGGTCGCCGCGGCAGTCAAAAGCGTCATTCCCAATGATATGCCGCTGATCGTCAGGGTTTCTGCCACTGATTATAAGGCGGGCGGAATCGAAATCGAGGAGATGATCCACCTGGTCGATTTATTCAAAGGTTATTTTGATGCCATCCATGTTTCTTCCGGCGGGCTGGTGCCCGATGCCCTGATGAGGATCTATCCGGGCTACCAGGTGACCTTGTCAGAAAAGATCAAGCATAGATGCAATGTCAAGACGATCGCCGTCGGACTCCTAAAGGAGATGGACCAGATCGAAGCCATTCTGCAGAATGACCGGGCGGACTTTGTCGCATTGGGCCGGCTCCTCCTGCGTGATCCCTATTTTCTATTGCGGGAAGCCAAAGGCGAGATAGAAATCCCCTTTGCCATCCAAAGAGGGTTTAAGTTTATTTAAAACCGGAGGCTGGGTCTTGCTGCCTGGCCTTATAGCAGCCGGATAGCAATGTCTATTGAATATCCTGAAAAAGACGAAACTCGCTTCCCGTTTAGTGGAGCGAGTTTCGTCTGCCTTGGGGCTATTCGAGATCGTTTAAGTATCGGTAAAGGGCTGGTGCATAATTCAATTTCAGGATCAGCCGGTTCACCTCATCTTCGGCCCGGCTGCTGCGTTTATTGGTGCGGAACGCCTTGATCATCAGGTTTTTTGGCGTTTCCAGGGGCGAAATATACTCCATGATCGTCACATCGTAGCCGGCGGATTCCAGGAGGAGGCATCTCACCCCATCCGTCAGGATGTCAGCCATCCGCCGTTTTAATATCCCATGCTTGAGGATCTCCTGAAAGGGCTCAAAGGAATATTGGCTGTTCATTTCAGCATGGCAGCAAGGGACAGCAATGATCAATTCCGCCTTGTTCCGGATGCCGAAGTTCAAAGCCATGTCCGTGGCGTTGTCGCAGGCATGGAGACTGAGGACGATATCGCTCTTCTTTTCAGTGACCAGGGTTTTGATATCCCCGACCATGAAATCCATGTTCCGGTAGCCGAGATTTTCAGCCATTTGCTTCGATGATGCGATGACTTTCGGCGAAATGTCAATCCCTGTGAAGGTGCATTTGATCTTTTTGACTTCGGTCAGATAGTAGTTTAAAACAAAGGATAAATAGGATTTGCCGCATCCGCAGTCAACGATGTGGATGGTTTTACCCTTGAATGAATCCAGATCCTTATCCAATATTTCCACATAGTGGTCAATTTGATTGTATTTTCGGATCCGGTCATTTTTGACTTTGCCGTCTTTGGTGAGGATCCCCAATTCTGTCAACAAGGGTCTTCCCTGGACGTGGTTGATCAGGTATTTTCGGTTCAGGACCGAGGAGGTTTCTCCGGGAGAGGATTCTTCCTGCGGTTCAGCGAGGGATTTATTCCGGACCCTGACATCCTTGTCGCTGCCGGTGATTTCAACAACACTTCCCCGCTCGGAGTAGGTGTAGATGACGGAGTCGTAGAGAGGAGCTTCGTCAATTATGGTTTGGTTCAGCTCCGCCATCGTCATTTCTCTGGTAACACCTTTGTAGTTAAAGCTGATTTTATCGTCTTTTAGCAGGCCTTCACCCTGGAATTTTTTGAGTCCGGAGGTAAAAACGATGCGGAGGGAAAGGAAAATATCCTGGTTTTCAGAGAACCTGGTCTCCAATCCATAAAGAAAGACTTTCAGCTTATTTTGCGTATTCTTATTCAATTGACAACCTTCTCTTATAGCTTATTTTTTTTAGTTCCTTTGGGTTCCTTTGGCTTATTCCTTGGATCCTGCGCGGCATACTGGTTTTTAAATTCCTCAGCCGTGATCTTGGTCATCAGTTCGCCGATGAGCCGATAGGGGACATGCTCATCTTTTTTGAACCGGAGGCAGCTTTTGCCTTTGTCCAGTTTCCGGCCGAACTCTTTCTCGTATTCCGTGTTCATCCACTCCATCAGGCTTTCATTTGAGTATAACCCCATATGGTAAAAGGCGATATGGTTTTTCTGGGAGGCATAGCCGGCGAAAGATACGGGATCTTCCGGGTTACAGTGATAACCGGCGGGATAGAGGGACTTGGGCAGGACAAAGCCAGGCAGGCCATAAAGCATGACTTCTTCAAACCCCTCGGGAATGTTCTCTTTTACCACGTTTCTTAGTTTCGTCATAACGACCTTGCGGTCTTCCGGTAAATTTTCAAAATATTCATCCGGTGTCCTTGCATCACTGGTCATATCATCACCACTTTTTTTATTTGATTTTCCTGTTGATTCAGTCATTGATTTGGCTATAAGATGTATTGCTAAATTACTTAGCTTTGGGATCGCTCCAATTCTATACCGATTGGAAGGGGTGTATTGATAATTATATCCAAAGCGGGATGTATTATTTACTGTTTCAAGTGTTATTATAGATTTGTTAATAAATTATGGGCATTTTTGTAAATGAATGTCGGTTATTTGCGATATTAATTTGGAAGGAAGATAACGTGGTGGGCACACTTGTCAAGATAGAAGTAGTACGCGATTCAAATGACCGGGAATTTCTGGTCAGGGATAAAGACAACATCAATTTTGCCCGATTTTTCATCCTTGAGATGGACAAGTCGAAAAAACATGTTTTGATCCGCTTAAAGACAAGACGGTTTGTCGCAGATGCGGAGCTGGAAGAATTGCTGTCAAAAATATTTTTAAGCTTCACCAGAAAAGGTGAGTATTTCAAAGTAGCCTTCATTACTTCGGAGGATATTAACATCCGGCCATTTACGAGACTGGGGTTTGTCCTTGAGGGTGTCCTGCAGGACAATGTTTACATCGCCTCAGAAATTCGGGATGAATACATCTTTGGAGCCACCTCCGTCACCTTCCGATTGACGCGCAATGAAAAATTGTTGAATATCCACGGGGAACGGATCGATTTAAGGCTGACGACCCCCGATGAGGCCGAGATCTATCTTAATTATCAATTGTCCAACAAGGACTTTCTGGAAGTTTATGAACCCCTACGGGAAGACAAGTTTTATACTATGGAAGGGCAGAAGGAAGAGCTGAAGGCGAGGTATCAGCAATATTTGAACGGCAGCTCCATCAGTTTTGGCATTTTTTATAAGGAAGTCCTGGTGGGTAAAATCCGGATTTCCAATATTGTGTTCGGATCGTTTAAAGGAGCCAACATCGGCTACGCCTTGCACAGGGACTACTTAAACAGGGGATTGATGTCCGAAGCAGTGGGCATGGTCCTGGATTATGCTTTTCATACCATGGGCCTGCACCGGATCGAAGCGTCAACCTTAACAGATAATCTGGCATCCCAAAGGGTCCTGGGCAACAACGGGTTCAAGCAATTGGGGTTGAATGAGAAGTATCTGTTGATCAACGGTGAATGGCGGGATCATTTCACGTTCTATATCACGAAAGAAAGCTATGTTGAAAAAGCCCATGAAGCCAAGACAGCCAGCGGATAAACTCCAGGTCTGGTCAGCGACCGGATAAGCCTGATCACGCAGGGAATGGACTGAACCGAATACTCCGGAAGCAGTCGAATTCAGCAGTTGATAATGTCTGGAGAAGCAGGGTAATGGGTCCGGGCGACAAACCGGAGCGAAAGCCTGATTCGAAAAAAAGCCTGATTCGGAAAAAACCTGATTCGGCGTAACCTGAATACAACCTTATATTAATAGGATTTTAATTCCCCT
>CAZOTM010000222.1:0-4054 GCA_964582675.1 uncultured Clostridiaceae bacterium | reverse complement strand
CCGCCGTTCCCATTTCAAGCCTGCCCGGCTATGTGAACGACTTAAAGGCGCTGGCTAAGAAATACAATCAGCCCTCGGTGACCTTTGGTCATTTTGGGGATGGCAATGTCCATAATATTTTCCTCAAGGTGGACGGTAAGGTTCCGGATAGTATCGATGAGATGCGGTCAGAAATGTATCACCTGGCGGTGGATAAGTATCAGGGAACCGTTACCGCCGAACATGGCACCGGACTTCTCCGGAAACCTTATATGAACATCATGTTCAGCGAGGCGGAAATCAAACTCATGGGACGGATCAAGCGGGCCTTTGACCCCAACTGCATCCTGAATCCAGGGGTCATGGTGGACTAGTCTTGGAGTAAGGCAGTCAATAATAATCCCGCAAAACCATCGCCGGTCTTTACGGAGGAAACTCGGCGAAGGCTGGGAAGGCTGGACACTGGGAAGCCGGGGGTGGGCAGCTGCGGGTTCATATATACGATCCTGGGGAAATTTCAATCAATTATTTTTATTTTGGAAGGGGTATATCATGACGGACAAAAAAACCAAAAACGGTTTCTTTCAACTCTCGACTTCTATGGGAATCGGGGCAACCTGGTTCGGCATCCATATGGGACCGGGCACCGCCTCCGGACGGCAGGGCTCCACTTACTACGGTGCATATGGCAAATGGGGCTTGATCACTCCGGTTGTGGCCATGGGCATTTTAGGCTTCGTCATCTACCTGGTGGTGGAATACAGCCGGCAGAATGAGCTCACCAGCTACAAACAATTCTTCAATCATTTCTTTTCACCCTATGAAAAAGTCTTCAGCGTCATTTTTGATATTTTATTCTTTTTTACCTACTTTATGGTGGTAGGGGCCGCTTTAGCTACGGGTGGAAAAATTCTGGCGAACCAGATCGGGCTGCCATACCTTCTGTGTGCGGCAGTGATTGGCTTCATCTCCTTAATGCTCATCCTCTACGGTGAAAAACTGATTCGTAACGCCAACAGCGTCATGACCTGGTTCATGCTGGCGATCATCGTGCTTCTGCTGTTCTTTGCCCTGACCAGCCCAAAATCGGCATTTTCCTCGGAGTGGGCAGCCAAAACCTGGGAAACCGGCGGTCTGTTAGCATTCAGATCCGCAGTCATCTATGCCTCTTTCCAGGTCGCCGGAGTCGTCGGCTCAGTAGCCTCAGTGGTCAAGGGTCTGGAAAGCAAAGCGGAATCCAGGAAAGCGGCGCTATTCGGGTTCTTTACCAATGCGATCCTGATCATTTTGATCGCCTTTATGCAGTTTGGCTATCCCCAGTTTGCCAAGGCGGAAATGCCCAACTATGAAATTTTAAAGCTGCTCAATGTCCCCGTACTTTACTGGATCTATGTCGTTTTGATCGAACTGGCCGTTATCTCTTCCGTCATCGGCTTAAACAACGGGGTGGTCATGAGAGTTCAGAACTATATCAAGACCTCCAATGTCATGATGCGGAGTATCGGCTTAAACGTGATCTTCATGATCGGCGCCCTGGCGGTTTCCCTGTTGGGCCTGACAAAAATCGTTGGACCTGGCTTTACCATGCTGGGCTATATGTGCCTGCCCATGGTGATTGTTCCGATCCTGTTCATCGGCTACAAGAAAGTCATTAAAAACAGTAAAGAGCTTCCCGATACCGCAGCCAAAATCCACCTCGGATTTGAAAGTGAATAGCACACCATCCTAAGTAGTTAAGCCAATACCATTTGAATGATACAACAGCAAACGGCAATTCCCCATCCCTGGTATTAGTGGATGAGGAATTGCCATTTGCTTATCTGCATCAGGATTGCTTTTTTCTTTTCCTGTTTGAACAAGGTAAAACCAGGGGGATGGAACAGGCAACTCCCTTGTTGCTTCCAGGCGCGATTGACCAAGGCAGCGTTCGTCATTCACCGAATTTCATACCATGAAGAGCGTTGAAGTGTAGTAAAGTTAAAGTAAGGAAACGGGTAAAAATAACCTACCGTAAATGTACCAATAGAACCTGCAGAAAAAGAGAAGGCTGTGGCTATTGTTTTCAAGGGGATATGGGCAGGCTTGGCAGAATCCAGGGAGTTCGCGGCAGCCCTGACATATATCAGGAAACTCAAATGGAAGGAGGTATATTCAATGCTCATCGATATTACACTGAAAATTACACCGCAGATGGTGGCCGCTGCCCAGGGAAATGAGAAAAAAGCCATGACAGGCCATTTGGGTACCCACTTTGATGTCATGAACCAGGAGTTCCCCTTGGAGTTTACGGAAAGAGACGCCATCGTTTTTGATGTCTCGGGAATCAGCGGGCGGGACATTGATATTCCCGATGTGGATTTGGAGCGGGTGACCCAGGATATGTTTGTGGCTTTTTATACGGGGTTTATCGAACAGGTCGGCTATGGCGGCAGGGAATATTTTACGGATCACCCGCAGCTTTCCCATGAATTGATCGCTGCTCTCCTGGAGAAAAAGGTTTCCATGATCGGCATCGATTTTGCCGGTGTCCGGCGAGGAAAGGAGCACACCCCCAAAGACCAGTATTGCGCCGACCGGGGAGTGTTCATCATCGAAAATCTGTGCAGCCTGAACAGGGTGCTGGCAGTCAGGGACACCTTTACTGCCCTTACCTTTCCCATGAATTTTACGGATATGACCGGTTTGCCCTGCAGAGTGGCGGCCAAACTATGACTGACCAATCGTTACTGTGCAGCTCAGTGGTTTCATTGGCTTGGCATAGCCCTAATCTGATCCTGGTTTGATCCAGGTCTGATCTGGAAGTATGTTCGTGCCCAGTCAGTGGCCAATAAAATTCCACTGCAGCGGATTCAGGTCTTTTGGAAGCAGCCCTGCTTTAAAATATTCGAGGGAGAAAGGAGTGAAAATCAATGAGTTGGACAGTCTATGATGGGCTGGCCTGGACTGAGACCATCCTGGCCAGCCCGGAATCCAGCAAACTGGAAGCCATGGAATATGTCAACCTGATTAAAAGTAAGTGTCAGTGTAGTCTTCCACCAGGCTGAATTTGTGCTGCCCGGCAGCCAGCTGTGACGCTTATTTTAGAAGACACTTTTTAATGACCGGTGTGGATTTGCGCGGAACGATGCTGGACATCACCAAACAAACCAATCCGGAGATCGAGTAAAATGTGGAGATGCTCCATCATGGCGAAGAGTACGTTGAGCCTACAGGTGACTCCAAAGAGAAACATAACTTTGCGCCAATTACTTTATAGGATGAAGAAATACGATTAGGATTTTTCAAAATGTTGAGAGAACAAATGGGGTGCATAAAATCAATTTCACATCCAAAAGATTTCCTGTGTTTCCAAGCAGGAAGCTTTTGCGGAGTATTTGCTGGTTGTGGAGTAAAGGCAGGAAAATCAGACAAGATGCCTGAAACTTATAGCGAAGAATTGACAAAACTTTCAGGTATCAAATAAATATTTGTGCAGATGAGATAGGAGGCAGCCAAATGGGCAGGAGTTTTGGAATTAGTTGTAGAGAATGTGATTATAGAAATAATTTCATGGTAGGTATCGGAATGAGTTATGACCCTCAAAGTATGATGGATGTTGAATCGGAATTTGCATTGCTCCCAAGTCTTATAAGATCAAAAAAGGCACTTGATCAAATCAAAGAGTTAATCAATGAAAAAAGTGCGAAAATTTCTGGTTACTATGGTCATGAGGTATACCGTTGCCATAAATGTGGAGAATTCTATGAAAGATTTTTCATTCGCCTCGATTATGAAGGCGGCAGTTTTGTAGTAAAGTATAAATGCCCAAAATGCAGGGTGAATTTAAAACCCATTGATGAGAACCTTGGAAAAGTTAGTGGCTGGGCAGAAAAGAAAATAAATCTTGAAATGTATCCTTGCCCCAAATGTGGCAAACATAGCTTATATGAAGGCGGACCTTTTAATATTAATATAATGTGGGATTGAAAATGCCTGGCAATTGGACCGATTAGCATGGACAGGTAAAATACAACGAGGTTTGTCGATGAACCATGGAACGAAAAGTAACTGCTCGATCATGCCCGCTGTGTGGGCA
>CAZOTM010000221.1:0-4062 GCA_964582675.1 uncultured Clostridiaceae bacterium | reverse complement strand
ACGATCCCGTTTTTTTCAATGAAGGTGCCGGTGGATCGATGGGGATCCTCACCCTGGATGTCTGATATTCCGACAGTTGATGTCCTGTCGGTGTCTTTGGCCACCGGGATCACTGCCGTGGCCGTCGGGATGTCTGCCAGGGCCGTCGGACTGTCGGCCGGGGCCGCCGGAAGGTCTGCCAGATCCGGATGGTTTTCCGGATCATCCGGATTCTGAACCGGGATCTCCACCGGTGTTTCCGGTTCCCCTGCCTGATCTTTATCACCGATCACACTGCTCAATCGATCAATGAGTTCCTGTTTCCGGTACTTGGCAATGCTTTTTATGTTGTTCGCCTTGGCGATTTCCCTCAATTCCATGAGGGATAGGTTATTTAAATCAAGCTCCATGCTTCACCTGCTTCTTTATGCTTTTGTCCTGGGTGCTCTAATGTCATGCCTTGTGCAATTGCTGCCTCATCGTTTGTCAAGAAAAATTGGCTCCCCCCGTCCCTTGCGATACCCTGCTTTTGCTTTGCCATGCAAATCAGGCAAATGCGCATCAGCAATCCCCCATCCGGCGAATCATGCGCTGACATGCGCTGACCTGCGGTGCGTCCTGCCAAAACAGCGCCTTGACCACAGCTCTGGCTGTCTCATTGCTCCACAATCAAGCCGTCGCCAGGAAACCGGTCTTGCCGGCGGGTCAGCTTTAAATATTCGAATCAGTTTTATTCTGAGGGGTATGAAGCGTTTCGAAAGGTTTGGATATTGGTGTAAGAATTCTGCTGTTTGATTTTTTGTCTTAGATCAGCCTTGTCCCGAAAGGATAGTTCATAAACAACATAAGATGGATCAACAAGTTCAATGAACTGACTGATCCCATTATGATTAAAAACGCCATGGTTGTCAATTTTACGGACATGGTCCATGGCCAATGCCATATTGGCGGCAAAGGGCAGTTCGCCCCGGAAAGCCCGCCTGGTTGCGTCAGCCTCCCGGTAGTCTCCGGATAAGCTGAGGTTTAAGTGGATGCAGTCGATATGCTCCCTTAAATCACCCAGAGCCTGGACTGTGGAATTGATATACGCCAGGGCGGCGTCAGGATCGTTGATTCCCGGCGCGGTGTGGATCAAGTGGCCGGTATCCAGCACGAAGCCCGTTTTATCATGCTGCACTTCCCGGATCAGCCGGAGGGCGGCCGCTTTGTTCAAAAGGGTCAGACCGGGATACCAGGTATTTTCAAACAGCAGCTTGTAATTGAGCTCCAATCCCTCCATGGCCTGGTTTAACAGGGCAATGAATTCATCCAGGATGATATCGTCCGGATAAAGGTGCGCCCCGGTATAACTCTCTTCCAGGGACATATGGGAGACATGCATCACCACATATTCAACACCGGCCTCTGCAGCGGTGACAAGCTCGTCCCGCAGGTTGTTGATAAAGCCCTGGCGGTGGTTTGCCCGGTAATAGGTTTCCACCGCAGAGAAGTCCTTGAATTCCTCCAGGAGCTTCCGGTAGTTCCCCTTCACAAAGTCGATCCACAGGGGATAAAAATAAAAATGATTCCCCACCAGCATTCCTTCCGAAAACAATTCGCTCTCCAAGGGCTGGCTCAAAAGCACCTCAAACCCATCCAGCTGGAGGTCTTGTAACAGCGCCTCCAGCTCCCCCCGAGTATTGCCGAGCATATCCAAGGTCTCCGGATCATTCACAAGCGATGTCAGAATTTTCACGAAAAAGCTACTCCTTTTGCTGGATCAGCATTTCCATGGCAGTCTCGCCCTGGTATTCGCCTTCAATGGTCAGTCCATAGTTCAAACTGAGGAAATATTCGCCATCCCTGTCCTGAAGTGAATATTCGCTGGTGTCGGTTTTTATTCTCACCGTCCCGTAGGGCGTGCTGTAAAGACACAGCTTGGATGCCTCCGGCGCAAAGGTCAGTTCCGACTGAAAACTGCCTTCCCGTTTGATGGTGATATCATCATTTTTCAGGGTCATGGTGGTTTTGGTTTTTTCCATACCCGTCAAGGGGGATTCCATATACTCAATGACGATGCTTTCCGGGTGTTTGTTGATCTCCCCCACCGTAGTTATTTCCAGCCACTGGAATTCACCCGGCAAGAGAGTTTTCATAATTATCAATGCTTTAGCCATAATCCACTCCAATCCAAGTGTTTTGTCACTTGATCCATAACTCTTGACCCATCACTGGCATTGCCGAACTTTGAAAAGTCATTCCATGAAAAACCAGCCTATAACAACCATTTAATGATCAATCCCATTGAGTCATTTTAATCACTCCAGCCAGCCTGGAGCCTCCCCATGCCCCAGGGGTGAGGCTGAATCAAACCATGTCTCTATTGCCATTATACATTACCATCACGAAGGCTGAAGCGGCCTTTTGAGCGAAAGTTTTTGATTTAATTTGCCATTTTATTCCAGCCAATCTTTTACCCGTGGTTTTGATGTTATAATTGACATGAAGTTTACGGAGGATAGTGGATTCATGCGAGTTTTAATTTTTTCAGTATCGGCCGGCGGCGGCCATAAAAATGCCGCTGAGGCTCTGGCCGAAGAGATCCAAAACCGGGATCCGGAGTCCCAGGTCAAAGTCATTGACACAATAAAATACATTTCTCCGGCATTGGATAAACTCGTGATCGGCACCTATTTGAATTCTTTAAAAATCTACCCCAACGCTTTCAAGGCCCTTTATGCCATGTCCGACATCTCTGCAGAGGATGATGTCTTCCATTTGCTGGCTTCAAAAATCCAGGAAATAATCGCCGAAAAACTGATTCCCCTGATCAATGATTTCAAACCTGACATCCTGGTCAGCACCCACCCCTTTACAGCCTTTATGCTCCATGTGATCCGAAGGAAATTTGGTCTGGACACCCCCAATTTGGTGATCCTGACGGATTATGGCTCCCACTCCATGTGGGCTCATACCGAGATCGACAAATACGTGGTGGCTGATGAAGCAATGATCCCGGAGCTTACGGTCCGGGGAGTAAAATGGGAAAATGTGGAACCCCTGGGCATTCCCGTGAGGAGATCCCTGAAAACTCATTACGATCGGGAGACGACCTTGCGTAAAATCGGGCTGGATGGAGGAAAAAAAACCATCACCCTGATGGGCGGATCCCTGGCCATGGGGAATATCAAGTCACTCCTGCTCCAGATCGAATCCATCCCTGGTGATTTCAACATTGTGGTGGTGGCAGCAAAAAATAAAAAGCTCTATGACGAAGCCGTGGAAATTTCCTTGATTTCAAAGAAATCCATCACTGTCCTGGGTTATTGTAATTTCATCAATTCTCTGATGCAGGCATCGGATCTTCTGATCACCAAACCGGGTGGGCTGACGGTCACCGAAGCGATGATCAACGGAGTGCCCATGGCGATTTTCTCGGCCATCCCGGGCCAGGAGGCACAAAACGAAAAATTTCTGCTCCGCAACGACTTGGCCTTCCCCTTGAAAAGCCACGAGGATTTAAAATCCATTGTGGAAATGATCCTGAGGGACGACCCCAGGTTAAAGGCTATGTCCAGTCGTCTGAAGGCCAAAAGCAAACCCGACTCAACCATAAACATTGTCAATTTGCTGGAGAACCAATTGGCTGAATATAGGGATAAGCAGGCACTGGGTGTGCCGACCCTTGCTTGGTCCGAAGCTGCCGGTAACTATAACAATGGCTGGCTGAAACAAAAATTAAACGAAGCCTCCAGCTCTCTGGAATTGGACAGTCGACTGGACAAATGGTTTTTAAAATTAAAATCCAGCCTTAAAGGCGAGACTGAAGGCGGATCTTTGGAGTTTTCCGAAGCCTCTTTTGAAGAGGGAGCCTTCCCTCAAAAACCGGCTGTTGAAAACCCTCTGACCAATAGGATCTTCGGCCTTAAAAATAAGCTGGCAAAAAATCGGATCTGGAAACGACGCCTGTTTAAGAGTGCCTCTCCAAAGGTATCCGATGCCGGCTCCGGGCGAATCGAACATCCGGATTTGCGGATCAGTTGATGTCTTGAGGACCTTCATCGGATAGCTCCCCTGATCGCCTATAAAAGAAACAGACAAGAC
>CAZOTM010000220.1:0-4065 GCA_964582675.1 uncultured Clostridiaceae bacterium | reverse complement strand
GTGGCCAAGGAGCGGATCTTTAAAACCATCGTGACGGTGGGCCACTCCGGGAACTATTTCGTCTTTGTCCTCCCGGGCACTGCAGAGCTGAATTTAAAAAAGGCTGCCCGGGCGGTGGGGGAGAAAAGCATTGAGCTCCTGCCCATCCGGGATTTGGAGAAGGTGACGGGCTATGTCCGGGGCGGCTGCTCCCCGGTGGGGATGAAAAAGCTGTTTAAAACCACCTTTGACGAGACGATTTTAACGTTTGACCGGGTCATGGTCAGTGCCGGCAAACGGGGGTTCCAGATCGAACTGAGCCCCATGGATCTGTTGCGTGCCACGGGGGGCGCTCTCGCCGATATCAAGAGTGATACCAAAGGGATTTTTTAGGTCAGTTTCGTTTAAGCTCGTTTCGTTCAACTGGATTTAACTTAAGCCAGATACACTAAGTCATGTTAGAATGATAGTATTATAGAAAATTTTGGAGGTACCAATGAAAGTACGTAAAGCGGTGATACCGGCGGCGGGTCTGGGAACCAGATTTCTGCCGGCTACTAAGGCTCAGCCTAAGGAGATGCTGCCCATCGTCGACAAGCCGACGCTGCAGTATATCATAGAGGAGGCCGTGGCCACGGGCATCGAAGAAATATTGATCATTACCGGCCGGAACAAGAAAAGCATTGAGGACCACTTTGACAAGTCAGTCGAGCTGGAGCTGGAACTGGAGTCAAAGGGGAAGGCCGATCAACTGGCCGAGGTCCGTCATATCACGGATATGGCCAACATCATGTATATCCGGCAGAAGGAGCCCAAGGGTCTGGGACATGCCATTCTCTGTGCCAAGAGCTTCATCGGCAATGAACCCTTTGCCGTCCTCCTGGGGGATGACATCGTCTACGCCAAGACCCCCTGTTTAAAGCAGATGGTGGATGTCTATGATGAATTGGGCACCAGCATTTTAGGCGTCCAGGAGGTCCCCCACGAAAACGTCAATAAGTACGGCATCGTGGATGGAATCAAACTGTCCGACCGGATCTACGAGGTCAAGGGTTTGGTGGAGAAGCCGGACCCGGAGGAAGCTCCCTCCAATATCGCCATATTGGGCAGATACATCATCACTCCGGAGATTTTTGAGATTCTGGAGAATACGAAACCGGGCAAGAATGGGGAGATCCAATTGACCGATGCGTTAAAGGAACTGGCCCTGGTCCAGAAGATGCATGCCTATAGCTTTGAAGGCAAACGCTATGATGTGGGGGACAAGATCGGCTTCCTGCAGGCTACGGTGGAGTACGCATTGCGGCGGGAGGAAATCGCCGAGCCTTTCCTGGATTACCTCAAGGCGATTTGCGCAAATAACGGTCTGAATGAATAGTTTTTTAAAGGGCAGCAATATCCCGAATTTGGAAAAAATCCCCAGAACCGGTCCACAGTTAAATTTTTAACCTGGGAATATTCCACACCTAAACTAAATGGTGCTCCGGGCTTTTGTTGGGGGCTGATGGTAAGGCCAGCCAAGCGGTAAATGATTCAAACAACTCCTAAATGGAGCCAAGGCTGGTGATCGACCCATTGGTAAAGACGGAGTCACCCCGCTTTATGAAAATTAGCTCCGGCTGTGATCCCTCGGCGCCCAAAACTTTTTTAGCCTGAGGCAAGTTCTTTTGTAACTTTTACAGGGAAGTTCATGGTAGAATGTTTAGTGTAGTTTATAAGGGGCATCACCTGGTAAAACGGTCAAACGACCAAGTCTGGGTAAATTAGGCCTAATCGGAATGGGGTATCAAATGAAAGAACAAAATAATTTCAATAAACCGAAAAAGCAGAACCAAACGAACAATTATCAGGGCAAGGGCCTAAAGCGATTGCTGATTGGACTAGCCTTGGTAATTTTCATACCTTCGGCCCTGGCCTTTGGCTATGTCTCCTATATGGCCAGCAAGATCCAGCGCTATGATATCAATGATCCCATTTGGGAGAAGCCCTTTGCCAGCGATGCAACGGGGAATAAAACCTCTGGGGCTAACACGCTAAGTGGGACTGAAACGATTCCTGATACTGTTCCAGGCGAAGTTCCGGATGGGCTTATGGAGATCATTCCGCCGGCCAACACGAACAGTCTGGGGATCGCTGCAGAAGTGGAGGATACCATCAACAGTTTTCCGGGAGCCGGGGATAACCGGATCCGGAATGTCCTCCTCCTGGGGGCGGATTCCAACGATGGCTCGGGCCGCTCAGATGCCATGATGATCCTGACCATAGATTCCACCACCAATCAAATCAAATTATCCTCCATCATGCGGGATTCCTATGTCTATATTGATGGGTATGGGATGGATAAATTAAACCATGCCTACGCTTTCGGCGGAGCCAAGCTGGCCTTGCAGACGGTTAACAGCAATTTCCAGATGAACCTGACGGATGTTATGGTGGTCAACTTTTCTCAGATTATCGAGATCGTGGATACCATCGGCGGGGTGCCCATTGTCTTATCAGATGCCGAAGCTGCCCATATGAAGATGACTTATGGAGGTGGCAGCTACTATTTGAGCGGTGCAGAAGCTTTAGCCTTTTCCAGGATCCGCTACATTGACGACGATTTTCAACGGACAGGCAGGCAGCGTAAAGTTTTGACAGCCATTCTCAATCAGATCATGACACTGCCGCCCACTCAGATTGCCGGGGTGGCCAACGATTTATTACCACTGGTCTCGACCACACTGTCCTCCGGTGATATCGTGTCCACAAGCATCGGTGTGGTGACCGGCGGTTACTCCATCACCGGCCGGGTATTCCCTTCAGAGTACTCCTCCAATGGGATTTTTATCGGGGACATTTGGTACCTCCAGTTTGACAGGGACGCCCAGGCCCAAGAGTTGTACTCCTTTATTTTTAACCAGTAAACTACTTTGGAAGCAATTGCTTCGACCATGAATAGACAAAAAGCATCTACAACAGAGAAGAAGAGCGTCGGTCCAGCCGGCGCTCTTCTTCTCTATCCTATTCAATTGATCGGAGGAAACCCAGCTCAATGCCAGTTCCAGGGTCAAACTTTTAACCAATACCAAGATTCATATCAAGATAATTCCAAGATGAAAATTAGGATGAATACCAGAATGAATACCAGGATGAATACCATGGTTAAGACTGGGGAAAGTATAAGTTTTTTTCAGGCTGATAACATGATTTTGATGTTTGACCATTGGATGGAGGGCGGTGAAGCACAGCAGACGCTTAAAGGATCCGGGTGTTCTGCTCCCGCTTCAGGGAGTAGCGGTACATGATTTTATCCACGTCCAGGTTCAGGTTCGGGTAGGTCTGGTTGGCCAGGTGAAGGGTCTCCTGGATGATCCGGCTCATGGATTCGATGACTTCGTGCTTGTCGTCGCTGAACATGGCGCTGAATTTTTCGCCCAGGCCTTCCGGGGCAATTTTCATTGCCCCCAGTTCCCGGTACATCCATTTATAGCCGCCGATGTATTTTTTATTGATGGCGGAGAGGATGTTGAAGACTTTCTTCTGGAGGGTGATGACGTTGGTATAAAATTCCGTGGGGTTGTTCCGTTCCACGAATACATCCATGTTGCCGTTATGGAGGTGGTTCAGATTGTCGATGATGATGTTTTCCCCCAGGCCATCCTTATAGTCGGCGCACTGTTCTTTCAGTCCGCTCAAGTAGTCGTCGCCCCAAAGGATGATCCCGTTTCTTATGGTGTCGATGTTGCCCATGACCGAGTAGTCGGGGAGACAGTATTCGGTGACGTCGGTGATGACTGGGACGTCATAATCGTCCGTATAATAGACCAGGTCCACCTGGATCCCGTTGACCAGGAGGTTATCCTCATTGTTGTCAAAATCCACCTTTTCCGTATTCTCAAAATTCAGGAGGGAGATGAGGCGGTGCCGGTCTTCCAAAGTAGGTACGGTGGTCATGAACAAGAGGATCTCCACGTCGGAATATTTATCATCGGTGCCTCTGGATACGGATCCGCCCAAGAGGATGCCGCGCAATTCATTGTCCATTTCAAGCTGGATGTCCTTGAGACCTTCGGCAATGTCGCAGGCGATCTTGATCCTTGGATT
>CAZOTM010000219.1:0-4092 GCA_964582675.1 uncultured Clostridiaceae bacterium | reverse complement strand
CCAAGGGACGTCTTGTTATTGTGATGATTAGTTTTCAATTGATGCGTTTATCCTATTCCAATCCATGCAACCAACTGAATAAAACTGGATATATTTGACGGTAGTTGCCTGCCTTGTTAGTATTTAACCAATGGTCAAAGGGTTAGACTGATTGTCCATGAAGGGGTGGTTATATTGAAAATAGTTCTGGCTCCCGATTCCTTTAAGGAGAGCCTGACGGCCCGGGAAGTCTGTATTGCCATGGAGAAGGGGTTCAAACAGATCTTCCCGGAAGCTGAATATATGCATGTCCCAATGGCTGATGGCGGCGAGGGCACGGTCCAATCCCTGGTGGATGCCACGGGCGGACAGATCATGACAGCTATGGTCACAGGTCCCCTGGGGGAACCAAGAGCGGCCGCCTTCGGGATCCTGGGGGATAAAACCACTGCGGTCATCGAGATGGCTCAAGCCTCCGGCTTGGAGCTCCTGCCCCGGGAGCAGCGCAATCCCCTGATCACCACCACCTTCGGGACCGGGGAGCTCATCAAAGCTGCCTTGGACCAGGGAGTCAAGACGATCCTCATCGGCATCGGCGGCTCCGCCACCAATGACGGCGGTGCCGGCATGATCCAGGCTCTGGGCGGACACCTGAAAGACAGTGCCGGAGCGGAGATCGGCTTTGGCGGCGGTGCCTTAAAAAACCTCCGCACCATCGATATTACCGGGCTGGATCCAAGATTGGCCGGGACTGAAGTCATTACCGCCTGCGATGTGACCAATCCTCTGACGGGAGAATTCGGCGCCTCAGCAATTTTCGGACCGCAAAAAGGGGCGACCCCCGCCATGGTCAGGGAGCTGGACGAAGGCTTGCAGCATTTTGCCCGGATCATTCGGGAGACCCTGGGCAAGGAAATTGAGACAGTCCCAGGATCAGGTGCCGCCGGCGGTTTAGGTGGAGGCCTCCTCGGTTTTTTAAATACGGAGCTGAAACGGGGCATTGACATGGTGATTAGTTACACCCAGCTCCCGGAAAAAATGGCCGGTGCTGATCTGGTATTGACCGGAGAAGGCGGGATGGATGCCCAGACCAGGTTTGGCAAAGCCCCCTACGGGGTAGCCGCCACCGCTAAAAAATTCGGAATCCCGGTGATTGCTTTGGCCGGCAATGTCAAAGCCGACAGCCGCATCCTCTTCGAGCATGGGTTTGACGCCATCTTCCCCATCACCCAGGGTGCGATGTCTCTCCCGGAAGCCCTGGCCAAGGGCCGTGACAATGTCCAGATCACCGCCGAGAACATTGCCAGGGTGATTCATCTGTTCAAGCAGGCTTGACCCCTAGTTTTTGAATTCTTCGCAGTTTTAAACCTATCGCTGTTTTAAATCCATGCAGTTTTTAAATTCAGCTTAGTTTTAAATTCAGCCTGGGACTGATTTTCCCTGCCCATGACGAACCGCTAAGCTTAGCGGTCAATTCAATCATTGCCAGATCCTGCCGTGAAATGCCCCTGTCCCGCAGGCGGGACTTTTACAGGCTGCAAAAAAGCTCATCCTCAAATTGAATGTGAGGATGAGCTTTTTGCTATACAGTTCCTGTGTATTTCCAATCAATTGTTCTGCCAGGCTGGAGCCTGTTTGATTTTACAAGCGACATCGCTGGATCACAGATTGATCAGGAGTCTGGAGACAATAGTGTTTCCATCACCAGACCATGGCTCCCGGTTGGTAATTAATACCGATCCGGCCGGCGTTTGGAGGTTCTGGAGATCCTGCCCCGGATCCGGTCATCCCCCATGGCTTTGCTGGTGTTGTCGTATTTGCGTCGGCCTTTGTCGCCGCCCTTGGCATCAGAGATCTCAATGGCCAGCTTTCTGCCGCAGAACTTTTGTCCGTTGCAGCTGTCGATGATCGCCTGAGCCTTGTCCTTGGCCACATCCACAAAGGTGAACTTTTCCGCCATATCGATGTTGCCGATATCTTCCCCGTGGGTCTTGGCCATTTCCGTGAAGAAGCCCAGGAGCTTGACTGGGGTCAATTTGTCCATTTTGCCTACCGTCAGGAACAGGCGGACCATTTCCCGATTGCCGCCGATTTTATTCTCGGTATAATCGAAGGTCATTTCTTCCTTATAGGTGATGTAGAGAAGAGCTGCGGCAACTTCTGCCAGGTTGTAGTTTTCATCAAGTTCTAAAACCTGGGGGAGCAGCTTTTTATAGTTGCCCGCCGCGAGCTCATCATCGACCTTTTTCATGATCCCGGTCAGCTTTGACTCGAAGATATCATCCAGGGTGGGGATTTCGCCCCGCTTGATGGTGGTTTTGATCAAGCGCTCGATCTGCTTGAGCTCCATGTATTCCCTGGGGGTGACCAATGTCAGGGCTACGCCGTCCCGGCCGGCCCGGCCGGTCCGGCCGATGCGGTGAACATAGGACTCCGTGTCCTGGGGCAGATCATAGTTGATGACATGGGAGATATTCTCCACGTCGATGCCCCGGGCTGCCACATCCGTCGCTACCAGGAAATCGATGGAACCATCTTTGAAACGGCTCAATGTCCTCATTCTTAAAACCTGCTTGATGTCCCCGTGCATGGCTTCCGCTTTATAGCTGCGGTTTTTCAGATGCTCGGTCAATTCGTCAACACTGCGTTTCGTGTTGCAGAAAATGATGACGTTGGTATATTCTATGGAGTCCAAGATACGGCAGAGGGACTCAAACCGGTCTCTGTGCTTAACTTCATAGTAATACTGATCCGTGGCGGCCACGGTCATGGTGCTCTTTTCAATGGCAATGTGCTTGGCATTGGGCTTTAAATACTCCATGGCCAAAGTCTTGATCCGCTTGGGCATGGTGGCTGAGAAGAGCATAGTCTGGCGATCTTCCCCGGCTACCTTGAGGATCGTCTCGATATCCTCGATAAAGCCCATGTTCAGCATTTCATCGGCTTCGTCCAGGACAAAGAAGCTGATCTTATCCAGCTTGATCACCTTGCGTTCGATGAGATCGATGACCCGGCCCGGAGTCCCGACGATGATGTCGATCCCGTCCCGGATGGCCCGGATCTGCCGGTCGATGGGTGCTCCGCCGAATACGGGCAGCATCTTAAGGGCGGTGTGCTTAGCCAGCCTGGACAATTCGTCCGACACCTGGACCGCCAATTCCCTGGTGGGACAGAGGACGATCCCTGAAGTGTAGCCCTTGGGCTTTTTGATGATTGACAACATTGGGGCCCCGAAGGCCAATGTTTTGCCGGTTCCGGTCTGGGCCTGGCCGATGGCATCGTCTCCCCCCAACAGGACGGGGATGACTTCTGCCTGGATCGCGGATGGTTCTTCAAACCCCATATCCTCGATCGCTCTGATTACTTCAAATGACAACCCCAGTTCACTGAACAACGGCTTGTTGGTTTCTTCCATGTTTTCTCCATTTCTGTTTTTATTTTCCACAAAATCAAACTGATTTTAGGGTAATTCTAAAATTTGAACTATATTTTATCATAAAAAAACTCTGTAGTTTAATACAGAGCTTTTGCTTCCTATACTAATCGTTTTGATTTCTTCTGCGACTAATATAGTATATACTTTTTCAGGAATATATGCAATCCCGATTTGTTGGATCATCCCGATTTGTTGGTCCATTTGTTGGATCATGTGCTGGATTTTTCGGGAATTTGGGGATTTATAAGTGCGTAATCACCGGTGATGGCTTGCCAATCAGCCGATCATGGCCTTCGTGTAACCTGATGGCTGATCTGTCACTTGGTTTAATAATTTTTTTCACAGCAATCTGCCTGGGGCAAAAAATGTTAGCTGCCCGCTGATTTCAACTGATTTTTTTAGTATAGCCCATCATTTTTTGTGCTGGCTTAAAATTGCATTGAATTGGATCCGTCCTTCATTAAACCACTCCGCCCGTTATTCAGCCGTCCGGTCAATTTTCTTGGCAGCTTGCCTTCGCCTGGCACTGGCTTTTTTTTCATGGAGGGCAATGGCTTCTTTGTAAATTGCCACCAACTGTTTGCCGGTTTCAGAGATATCTTTTTCCAGGGCGGTTTTCCGGCCGTTGGCGGTGAGATCCGGCAGTTCCTGGTTGAGAATCTGCTCCAGTTTTTGGC
>CAZOTM010000218.1:3240-4095 GCA_964582675.1 uncultured Clostridiaceae bacterium | reverse complement strand
GATTGCGTCAAGACCTTCAGGCGGTTCCGGCTCATGTCAAGCATTTCGATCACCTGCATTTCCGCGACTTCAAGGGCGATGTCTCGGTGCTCTACACCAGGCGGCCGGATCCCATCCAATCCCTGATGAATGAAGGGGAGCGGGCCGTCATTCCCATCGTGCGGGATCTGGAAAATGATGTAATCGTCGGGATGGGTGCCTGCATCATCCGCAGCGCTTATATCAACGGGGAAGTCAGAACCACCGGCTACCTCACGGGCTTGAAGGGGCTGCCCAACTATCGAAAACGGGTCCCGGCCATATCGCAAACCTACAGTTACCTCCATGACGAGACCAAGGCCGACGTGGACCTCTACTATACGACGATCCTGAAGGAAAATACGGCGGTCCAGAAGATGCTGGAAAAAAAGCGCAAAGGCATGCCGGAATACCGGCGGATCGGGGAATACACGGTCTACTCTTTCCGGACGGGCGTCAAGACCAAAGCCAGGGGCTGGACCCTGCAATCGGCCAGCCGGAAAGAGCTGGAAAGTCTGGACATCTGGAACCCCGAAAGCTTCAACTTCACCCCGGCGGATACGGCACTGCACGGTCTGAGGGATGAGGCGGTCTACATCCTGAAGGACCCCCAAGGTAAGGCAGCCGCGGCCTGCGCCCTCTGGAGCCAGAAGGACTGGAAGCAGTACATCGTCACCGGCTATGGGGGCATATTCCGATGGCTGAATCAGATCCCCCTGAAATGGACGGGCTACCCCGACCTGCCAAAGGCAGGGGTGCCGGTGAACTACGCCGCCGTAACGCTCCTGACCGTCAGAGAGGGGGATCTGGCAGCAGCTGACCATCTCATTGCCATGG
>CAZOTM010000218.1:0-3172 GCA_964582675.1 uncultured Clostridiaceae bacterium | reverse complement strand
TCCCAGCAGGCAGCCGGTTATGACTTTCTCATGCTGGGACTCTTTGCCAACCACCCGCTGAGAGCGGTCATGGAGAAAAGGAAGTCCATCAAGTACAGGAGCATCCTCTATACCGTCCACTGGGAGGACAGCCGGGTCGACCTGGATGACCGGCCGGTCAGCCTGGAGATCGGACTGCTGTGAAGCGAAGGCGCCCATGGCCGGGGGAATGAGTAAAGACCATAGACCAAGGGTGCGATAATTGCCATGCCGGGTAAACCTCCCGGCATGGCAAGGCTTGAAACCTGGCAGCCATTTTAGAGACCGGTTCCATTGGATGAGGGGACAGGATCCTGGGGAAACCGGAATAAGCCGGAATAAGCCGGAATAAGCCGGACTAAGCCGGAATAAGCCGGAGTAAGCCGGAGGCAATAAACATGTTCTCTTTCAATGCCATAGAGCTTATAATAAGAGCCAACCAGACCACTATTGTGAATGGACGATCAAACGATCTGAGAAGGAGACCAGGATGGAAAACGCAGCAAAAAAAATGATCGCCGAAGGCAGCTTGTGTGTGTTGTCGACCTGCAGCGAGGATGTGCCCAATACCTCCTTGATGCAGTACATACCGGACGAAACCGCAGCTAAAATATATGTCATTACCCTTGAGGGCAGCACAAAATACCAAAATATTGCCAAAAACCCGAGAGTGAGCCTGTTGATCGACACAAGAGACAGGCTGTCAACGAACGGCGAACCGATAAAATCACTGACGGTTTACGGCATCGCAAAGGTCATCGAGGATCCGCAGATCAAGACCGATCGATTAAACCATCTGGTGAAAAAGCACCGGAACTTGACTCACCTGTCGGAAAATATAAACTGCTATGTCATTGAAATCAGTGCTGAAAGGATGCTGCTCCTGGATGGGGTGGATGAAGGCCGCTATTTGGATGTGTGATTCAATGAAATCGATCCACAAGGCTACCTGACCCAGGGTTTGCATGGGATCCAGGTCTTGGATTTCAACCATTGATCCCAGTCGCCTGGGAAATTAAAAACTCGTGAAAGGGGTCCCTCCTATGAACATGGACCATTCGGTCAAAGGCCTTATCGAAGGGCTGCATACTGCCATTGAACTCCCTAAATGCAGGGTATGCGGATGCATGAAGGAATCCCTGGTGACCATGCGACAAGAGCTATTAAAAAGCCGGGACTGGGAAAGCTCAGAGCTCCTCCCGGAAGTGGAATCTGCCCTGGCAAAGACCCAGATGCAAAAATATACCTGACTGGGCTGCCATCAATGCTGGTCAGCAGATCTTACGAACCTCTTCGACGAGGTATATTCTGAATTAAGCAGCATCCACTCCATGGACAGCCAGGCTTCAGAGCTCGAGGAAATGGGGCTGCTTCCGGAATTAGGCGAGTATCATGTCCTGGGTCTGGACAAGGCTCGTCCGGTGGCGGTATCCACCCTGGCGGATCCGGAACTGGCCGATCAAATCGCCGGTTTGAAACCAGAGGGATTGAGCATCATCGGTAAAACCGAAACTGAAAACATCGGCATCGAAAAAATCATCAAGAATATATTGGCAGTCCCGTCCATCCGCTGCTTGATCCTTTGCGGCAGGGAATCCATGGGACATTTTTCCGGCAGTACCATGCTGGCACTCTTCAAAAACGGCTTCGACGGGAAGCTGAAAGTTATTGATGCCAAAGGGAAAAAGCCGATCCTGGCCAACACCGCTAAAGAGCAAATTGAAGCCTTCAGGCACCAGATCGAAGTCGTTGACATGATCGGTTGTCAGGATAAGGCTAAGATCCTGGAAAAAATCGGGGAGCTGGCAATGAAAGCCTGCTCCGAGGACAGTGGAAAAATAAGGGACGCTGCAGAAGCAGGACAGGCATGGGATCGGCCGGTTGAGTTGATCCAAGCCCCTGAGAAGGATCCATACGGCGTCAAGCTGGATAAGGGCGGCTATTTTGTCATCGTTCCGAAAGCGGAACAACATATCATCCTGGTTGAACATTACAGCAATGGCAAGAAGCTCCTGCGCATCATCCGCGGAACCAGCGCCAGGGATATCTATTGGACCATACTGGATAACAAGTGGCTGACGGAAATGAGCCATGCCGCTTATCTGGGCAAGGAGCTGACCAGGGCGGAGCTGTCCATGGAGCTGGGGTTTAAATTTGTCCAGGATAAAGCCTGAAACAGCAGCATTTTATTGTAGAATCCTCCCCCTTGATTTTCCCCGTTTAAACGGATCACAAAAAAGAACTGCCTCCAGAAGCTGATTGAACCAATTCATCAAAGCTGCTGGAGGCATTCCCGGTTGATTGGTTTCGGGAGATGGCTGTTTTAAAAACTGAAGAGTTACTGATTGGTGGTGTTTGTGGTCTCCCCCTTGCGCCGGTTTCTCTTCAGGATATTTTCATAAATGCTGTAATCCATGATATAAAGTACCAGGAAAGTTACTGCAAAGCCTGCGGCTACTGACAGCACAAAATCCATTCGGGAATCCATGAAAACTGTCAGCCTTAAAACTGCTCCAAAACCCAACATTTCACCCAGGACATCAATGCCCGTATATAGCACCGTCAGGATCGCCGCTTCCACTCCATAGGATCTGATCCGCTGAGCCCTGGTCTTTCCGCAGATATTAATAATTCTTCCGTATTTCTGATTCATTATTTTCACCCCTCCAATATCATTTGATTGTTGTTGATTTTTTACAGTTTAATGTTTGATTAGGATGGTTGGTTATTTTGTTTTGACTCTACGTGCTCTGGGTTTTCCTCTTATTTCCGATTTTTCGCAAACCTTCAAATAGGCTATGGTCCATGACATAGAGGACAATGAAAGTGACGGTAAAGCCTGCTGCCAAGGACACCAAAATATCAGCTCCCGGAGAGTTAAATAGATTCAGTCGTAAAACAGCACTGCCTCCAAATTGTTCCCTAAATAAATCTATTGAGGTATATATGGCCGAAAGTATTGCTGCCTCCGCTGCCAACATTTTTTTCTGTCTGGTCTGGGTCCTCCCAACCCCTAAATAATCGGTCAGCATTTTTTTCATTGTAGTTTCCTCCTAAAATAATGTTGCAGTGGTTAATAGTTTTTTTGCAGCTGGAATTGACTGGGATAATATAAGCATGGGGTGTAAGTGCTTCTGCCGGCCCATTTTGTCGT
>CAZOTM010000217.1:0-4129 GCA_964582675.1 uncultured Clostridiaceae bacterium | reverse complement strand
TCCACGCCTGGCGGAAAAATAAGGAGCGGGAATATGAACGTTCCTCCCTGCGCCGCAATGCGCCGCAGGCTGCCGTGACCAACCCGGGGAAGTAACCCGACAGATGGGCCAATAGCCCGCCCCGCCGGGAAGGTGAGCCGATCATCTGACCGGCCAACCCTAACGACAGCAATCCACTTCCTTTCCTGAAATAAAAAAGACCGAGGCCGGATCCAACTGTGGATCCGGCCCCGGTCTTTTTATAGGGCTGGCTGATTTATTGCAGAGGGCTGATTGGCTCATCAGGTCTATTCCCAGACGCCGATGGCTCTGAACTTGTTGTAGCGGTGCTGTCTGATCGCCGAGGGCTCCATGGCCTTCAGCCTCGTGAAGGTCTCGTAGAGTTCGTGGCGGATCTCCGACATGGCTTCGGGGAAGCCGTTCTGCTCTGAGATGACCCGGTCAGCCACCTTAAGGCCCATGAGGTCCTCCGAGGTGATTTTCAAAGCCTTGGCCGCCTCACTGCTCTTTTTCGGGTCCTTCCAAAGGATGGAGGCACAGCCTTCCGGCGAAATCACGGAATAATAGGAATTCTCCATTACCCAGAGCTCATTGCAGACACCCAGGGCCAACGCCCCGCCTGAACCGCCCTCGCCGGTTAGAATGGAGATTACCGGGACGGTCAGGGCCATGGCTTCATTGAGGCACTCGGCGATGGCCTGCCCCTGTCCCCGCTCCTCAGCCCCGATCCCGCAATAGGCGCCGGCAGTATCGATGAAAAATACGATGGGCCGGTTGAACTTCTCCGCCATTTTCATATGGCGCAGGGCTTTGCGATAGCCTTCCGGATTGGCCGAACCAAAGTTCCGGTAGATCCGGCCCTTGGTGCCGACACCTTTTTCCAGGGCCACAGCCGTGACCTTGATGTCCTTGATGCGGCCGATCCCGGCCACCACTGCCCGGTCATCGGCAAAGCGCCGGTCTCCGTGGAGCTCTGTGAAATCCTCGATGATACTGCGGATATATTTCAATCCGGTGGGACGGTCCTTGTCACGGGCCAGTCTGACTATTTCAATTGGTTCCATCATTGCTCCTCCCTGTGCAGTTCCAGAATCCGTCGCAGATAGCCCTTCAAATGCCGTCTGGGGACGATGGAATCCACAAAGCCTTTTTCCAGTAAAAACTCTGCCCGCTGAAAGTCCGGCGGCAGTTTTTTCTTGATGGTATCCTCAATGACCCGGGGGCCGGCAAAGGCGATGAGGGCCTTGGGCTCGGCAATGATGATGTCCGCCTCCATGGCAAAGGAAGCGGTAACGCCTCCCGTGGTGGGATCCGTCAGTACCGCCGTGTATAAGAGTCCGGCATCGGAGTGGTATCGGACCGCCCCCGAGGTCTTGGCCATCTGCATCAGGGAGGTGATCCCCTCCTGCATTCTGGCCCCGCCGGAAACACAGATTCCGGTGACGGGAAGTTTTTCTGCCGTGGCGTATTCAAACAGCCGGGTGATTTTTTCCCCCACCACCGATCCCATGGATCCCATCATAAAGAAGGGATTCATGACAAAGATGGCGGTTTCCATTCCGGAGATCCGGCAGGTGCCGGTGGTGACCGCTTCCTGAAAGCCGGCTTTCTGCTGTTCTTTCTTCAGCTTCTCGCTGTAGCCCGGAAAATCAAGGAAGTTGACGGATCGCAATTCCGAGTCCATTTCCTGAAAGGTGTTTTCATCGGCCAAAAGAGCCAACCGGTCTTCCACCTTCATCTTCATGTGGTGTCCGCAGTGGGTGCAGACGAAATAATTTTCCTTTAATTTCCCTTCCTCGATATGGCTTTGACATTTGGGACATTGGACTTTTTCTTTGGCTTCGGGTTTTGCCGTTGGTTTTTCAGCAGACTTTTCCCCATGTTTGTCACCATGTTTGTCCCCATGTTTTTCCCCATGTTTCTCGTCCCTGATTTTTTCCCTGTCTTCTTTGGACTTGATCAGTCCCGTACCTTCAAGGGTGTTCAGGGGCTTTCTGAATATTTTTTTCAGGTCCATCCTATACTCCCTTCAAATCTGAGGTGGTGAAGGTTCCATCCTTAAATTTGTCACTGTTTAGAATTTTCATATTAAAGTCGATATTGGTATCGATGCCGTCGACGATCAGTTCCCCCAGGGCCGACTTCATCTTGCGGATGGCCAGGTCCCGGTTTTGGGCGTGAACAATGAGTTTTCCCACCATGGAGTCATAAAATGGGCTCAGCACTGCGCCCTGGTAGAGGGCGGTGTCAAACCGGACTCCCGGACCGCCGGGAATATGCAGAAACGCGATTTTGCCGGCGGAGGGTCTGAAGTCTTCGTCCGGGTTTTCGGCGATGATCCGGCATTCAATAGAGTGTCCGATGTTTTTGATCCCGAACAGCTTTTCCGGCAAGGGGATGCCGGCATGGACCCGGATCTGCCATTGGACCAGATCCACCCCGGATACCATTTCGGTGACGGGATGCTCCACCTGGAGCCGGGTATTCATCTCCATGAAATAAAAATTCCGTTCATTGGAAAATAAAAACTCAATGGTGCCCAGCCCCACATAACCGATGGACTGGACGGCATTTTTGGCGTAGAGCGCCACTGCCTGCCGTTCCTCCTCGGTGAGAATGGGACAGGGGGTCTCCTCGATGATCTTCTGGTTGCGCCGCTGAACGGAACAGTCCCGTTCCCCCAGGGTGATGACCTTGCCGTGCATGTCGCACAACACCTGAACCTCCACGTGTTTAACGTCCGTCAGGTATTTTTCCATGTAGAGGGTACCGTTCAGGAAGGAGGCTCTGGCTTCCCGCTCCGCCAGATTCCACATATCGGATAATTCTTCCCGCTTTTCCACCAGGCGGATGCCCTTGCCGCCGCCTCCGGCAGTGGCTTTGAGCAGCAGGGGAAACCCGACTTCTTCGGATTTGGCTAATGCCTCATCGGCATCGCTCAAACCTTCAAAGCCCGGCACCACCGGGACCCCGGAGGCTTTCATGATCTTCCGGGCGGTTTCCTTATCCCCCATCTTGCCGATGGTCTCGCTGTCAGGACCGATAAAGACGATCCCGTTGTCCGCACAGAGTTTGGAGAATTCCGCATTCTCCGATAGGAGGCCATAGCCCGGGTGGATCGCTTCGCATCCCGTCATCAATGCCACCTGGATGATGGCATTCATGTTCAGATAGCTGTCCGACACCTTGGCAGGCCCGATGCAGTAGGATTCATCCCCCAGCATGACATGGAGGGCTTCCCGATCCGGTTCGGAATGAACGCAGACCGTATGTACCCCCATTTCCCGGCAGGCGCGGAGGATCCGGACGGCTACTTCGCCCCGATTGGCCACAAGTATTTTCGAAAACATCTATACCACCCCGTCGTCTTCCTTGACCGCAAATGAGAATTCGGCTTCCGAGGCGGTTTTTCCATTCACCGTGATCCTGCCCTTCATAAAGTAGAAGGGTGGTCTCGCCTTGGTCAAGGTGATATAGATCTCCATCAGATCGCCGGGCAGCACCATGGAGCGAAACTTGACTTTATCCAGCCCCGTATAATAGGGGGTGATTTTTTTATCAAAGTCTGAAAAGAAGGCACAGCTGGTCTGCGCCATGATTTCCAGCTGAATGACCCCCGGTACCACGGGATTTCCCGGAAAATGGCCCTGGAGGAAAAATTCATCCCCCTTGACCAGGTATTTGCCCGAAACTTCCGTTTCGCTGATCTTTTCGGCTTCATCCACCAGGAGCATGGGCTCCCGGTGGGGCAGGATTTTTTTTAATTCTTCCCGGTTCATTTGGCTACCTTGTAGAGGACCTGGCCGAATTCTGCAACATCCCCGTCTTCCAGTGAGACATGGAGAATCTTGCAGTCGTAGGGCGCCTTGATCTCATTCATGAGCTTCATGGCCTCCAAAATACACAGGACCTGGCCTTTCTTGACGTCATCGCCAGATTTGACATAGGGCGCCGCATTGGGCTCCGGTCGGGAGTAAAACACACCCACCATGGGGGAGGTGATGGAATCAAACTTCTCTTCTGTCACAGTGGAGGATACCGCCGGGCCGGCCTGGACCGGTTCCAGGGCGCTCCCCTGGGGCATTGCTCCCATCTGGGGGAAGCCGCCGGAGTAGACGACTTTTTGTTT
>CAZOTM010000216.1:0-4131 GCA_964582675.1 uncultured Clostridiaceae bacterium | reverse complement strand
GAGTTATTGGCGATTGCCAAAGCCAACTTAGAGATATTTTCCCAGCCATAACAAGATAAAGCGATCTGCCCCCATAAGGCCGATCGCTTTTCTGACTGCCGGGGGGATATTTATGCAGCAAAAATGGGAATAAGTCATGAATTATTAAAAATAAAGCTTCAAAAATAAACTTCGGCCGCGCATTCCCTGAAATCTTGACAACCCTGGGCCGATTGTTTATAGTGTATTTAAACTAATGACGTGGAGATAAAACCCTTTTAAGCGCCCAAAGAGAGCAGGTGACGGTGGAATACCTGTGGAGAGGCTGGCCGGTAAATGGACCACTGAAGGTGAGGTGAAACCTGCATGTTTATGCATTTAGTAGCTAAGACGTAGGTTGGCGTTAACAACAGAAAATGTGTTAGCATTTTTGGAATGAATCATTTCGCATAAAAGTGAGAAGTTCACAAGCAATGGATCAAGGTGGCATAGCAGATAGAATCTGTCCTTATTAGGGGCAGGTTTTTTTATTTTTTCAATCTTCAGGACCGGGGACCCGGCATCGGTCTACCCGCTGCCTGCGGTCAGCGATTGCTGAGGACGCTTAAAAATTCAGGCTGTTTAAAATGATGGCTTAAGCGGGCGGCGCTTGTGCCTTCGGCTTTAACATATTGCAATTGTCACGGGGAAAGGGATTTTGTACGGATACGTTTAATAGCAAAATTGAAACCAATCATTGAAACCAATCATTGAAACCAACATTGAAAATCCAAAACTGTTAAACCAAGCAATATTGAGGAATTGAAGGGGAGGATATTATGAAAAAGCTGACTGCATTAACTCTGGGACTGGTTATGGCCTTCGGGATCATGACCGGATGCTCTGCCGCCACTCAAAAAGTTTATAAAATCGGAATCGTCCAGCCGATGGATCACACTTCGTTAAACCAAATCCGGGATACGATCATCTCCGAACTTAAGGCCCTGGAAACCGCCGGCAAGGTGGAGATCATCACCAAGAATGCCAATGGTGATTCCAGCATGCTGCCCACCATCATGCAGGAGCTGATCAGCGGAGGGGTCGACCTCATCGTGCCCATCGCCACACCCTCCGCCCAGGCGGCGGCGGCAGCAACAAAAACCATCCCCATCGTGTTCTCCGCAGTGAGCAACCCGATCCAAGCCAAGCTGGTCACCTCCTTCGAGGACACCAGCGGGAATATTACCGGTGTCTCCAACGCCATTGCCATCGAGGATATTTTTGCCCTGGCCGGGAAGCTGACCCCGGCGGCAAAAACCTTCGGCCTTGTTTACAACAGTAGTGAAATCAACTCATCGGTGGGGATCGAGCGAGCCAAGGCTTACTGTGATAAAAACGGCTTAAAGTATAAAGAAGTCACCATAACCGGCACGGCGGACCTCCAGCAGGCGGCCACCTCCCTCATCGGCTCCGTGGATGCCTTCTTCACCCCCAATGACAATACCGTGGCATCGGCCATGCCTACCTATTCCCAGCTGGCGATTGCTGCCAGGCTGCCCATCTATGCCGGAGCTGACTCCATGGTCAAGGATGGGGCATTGGCAACCGTGGGCATCGATTATACGGTCCTGGGCAAGCAGACAGCAGCCATGGTCACCCGGATCTATAACGGGGAGACCATCAAGGGGAACCAGGTGGAGCAGATCTCAAAATATTCCAACATGATCAACCTGAAGACGGCAGACGCCATTGGGATCACGGTGCCAGCCGAACTGAAAGACAGTTTCATTATTTTGGGTCAATAATACATTTAAAGTTTGCTTGATTGATATTCACTTGAAGGGAGAAACGCTATGGTGCTTTTGATGGGATCCATCCAGCTGGGATTGCTCTATGGGGTGATGGCGCTGGGCGTATACATCACATTTCGAATACTGAAACTGCCCGACTTGACGGTGGATGGAAGCTTTTCCCTGGGCATGGCCTGCTCAGCGGTGGTAACGGCCAGCGGCCATCCATACCTGGCGTTACTCATCGCCATGGCCGCCGGAGCTTTGGCCGGTTATACCACCGGCCTTTTGCAGACGAAATTGAACCTTCATCCCATCCTGGCCGGGATCCTGGTGATGACGAGCCTGTATACGGTTAATCTTGGGATCATGGGCGGCCGGGCCAATCAATCGGTGATCGGTCATCCGACGATTTTCACGGCGGTGGAAGGGGCGTTCCCGGCCACTTTGGATATGGGCAGGACCAGCTTGGCCCTGGGGATCTGCTGCCTGATGTTTGTGATCCTGGCGGTGGTTTTGAAAACCCGCTTTGGTCTGGCCATCCGGGCCACCGGGGACAACGAGGATATGGTCAAGGCCTCCTCCGTCAATGCGGATTCCTATAAATGCTTTGGCCTGTCCATGGGAAATGCCTGCGTGGCATTATCCGGGGCGCTGATCTGTCAGTATCAGATGTTTTCCGATGTCAGCTCGGGCAGCGGCATGGTGGTGATCGGACTGGCCTCGGTCATTATCGGCGAGACATTGTTCGGCAAACGCTCCGTCAGCGCCGGACTGGCTTCGGCGGCGGCCGGCTCCATCTTATACCGGATCATTTTGGCGGTGGCATTAAAACTGGAATTGTTCCCATCCTATGCCCTGAAGCTGATCTCTTCCCTTATCGTGGTGGCCGCCCTGTCGGGTCCCACCATCAAATCACTCAGAGCGCAGAACAAAATCAGACGGGAGGTCAAGGACCACTTGGGGTAAGGTGGTTTGCAAGCTTATGTTAGATTTAATCAATGTCAGTAAAACCTTCTTTGCCGGGACCGTGAACGAAAAAATCGCTTTAAAGGGGATGAACCTCCATTTGGACAAAGGTGATTTTGCAACCATCATCGGCTCCAACGGGGCCGGCAAGTCCACTTTGTTCAATGCCATCGCCGGAATCTTCTTTATCGATAAGGGGGCCATCCTCCTGGATGATCAGGACATCACCGTGGCAAAAGACTACAAACGGGCCTATGATATGGGGCGGCTCATGCAGGATCCCCTGAAGGGAACGGCGCCTTCCATGACCATCGAGGAGAATCTGGCCCTGGCTTACAGCCGGAAAGCCCATAAAAGTCTGTTTGCGCTGAATAAACGGGACTCCGTCCATTTTGCGGAACTTCTCGCCAACCTTGATATGGGATTGGAGAACCGAATGAAAACCAAGGTGGGCAATCTGTCCGGCGGCCAACGGCAGGCGGTGTCGCTTTTGATGTGCACCATTGCCTCACCCAAGCTGCTCCTCCTGGATGAGCACACTGCCTCCCTGGATCCAGCGGCGGCGGAAAAGATCCTCAAAATAACCAGGGAGATCGTCGCAGAGCAGAAGATCACCACCCTGATGATTACCCATGATATCAAATCGGCTCTGAAAGTGGGCAATCGGACCATCATGATGGACGAGGGGGAAATCATCCTGGACATCCAGGGCGAGGCGCGGGCCAATATGACCATGGAAGAGCTGCTGACCTATTATTCCAGGCAGAGGAAAAAGGACTTTACGGATGATCGGGTGCTCCTATCTTAAGTCCGGGCGATGACTCAGTCGAACAATTGGGGAGATAACCGGCCGGAAATAATATAAACCGGTCAATGTCTGATCGGGGGCAACCAGCTAAATTGATGCTCAACGGACCTCACTTCCGTTGGTCAATGTTCTTAAAATCCAACCAAGTCCTGCGGAGCCAATCAGACTCCGCAGGGCTTGTTCTTATTTTTGCGGATCTCGGACTTCTCCGGCAAAGCTTCTCCGGCAAAGCATCTGTTTAATCAGTAATTCCCTTGCTATAATGAAGCTGAAACCATAGTGAGCTTAATCATTGCCACATAGAAGTGCCTCCAGCCTTCTGAGATTAATAAATTCCTGGGATTTGGAAACTAAACCAATGACATGCCGACGGATCACGGTGCTGACGGTGGACAAGTTTGAGTATCCGGCAAGGATATCTGATGATCATGATGATCATGATGAGGGAGGATCAAGCAATGACCAATCTTTGTGTAGTAACCGGCGGAGGAAGCGGCATGGGCTTCGAGACAGCCAGGATTCTGGGGAAAACCATGAAGATCATCCTGGTGGGAAGAACCCCAGCCAAGCTGGAAAATGCCATCCGCCAATTAAACCAGGCTGGCA
>CAZOTM010000215.1:0-4133 GCA_964582675.1 uncultured Clostridiaceae bacterium | reverse complement strand
AAACGGAACTGGCAAAAACGGAACTGGCTGAAGCGGGATTCGAACCGGAGGGATATCATACTTATGTGCTCCTGACTGCCGATGAGGCGGTGTTGGGAGAAGTGAAAACCCTCTATGGCAATTATGCCCATGGGGAAGGCGAAAAGCTCTTCGGAGAAAAATCTGATTTTTTTTGGCGGGTAAAAATCGGTGACACCCTGGGGGGCTTTGGCAGTAAAGTATTGGGCGGTCCGAAGTTTAAAAACCGGCTGACCTCCAGAAATATCAACACCATCCGCAAGGTCAGGAAGGCAATGGAGTGAAGGGATGGTGTGAGGGGATGGAAAAACTAAATCGAGGCGGGCAATATAGAAATATAGAAATATCCAACTCAAATATCCAACTGGAGGGTTACAATCTGCGGTGCGGCAATCTACAATGGGATGTGAGTAATAACGTATAGATAAACTAAAAAAGCTTAAAATACCAGAGTAATGGCAGGATCAAACCTGATCCGCAGCAACAGAGGAGCTAATATGCAGTATAAAATTGGTTCGGTGGGGGACATTCGGGTCATCCCGGTGACCCAGGATGAGATATTGGAAGAATTCAAGGAACTCATGGAGTACCTCAAGGAAAAGCAGATTTTCACCGGCAAAAAAGGTGAAATATATTCAGACATTGTCTATAAAGGCAGCAATGTGATATTTCTCGGGATGGGCGAAGATGGCAAGATTGATTCTGAAACGGTTCGGCTCATGTATTTCAAAGCCGGCCGGGAATTGACCGATAAAAAGGCAGACCGGGCTACGGTCCTCCTCAACAAGTACCCGGACTTATGTTATAAAAAAACCGCTGTAGCGGCCTATGAAGGGCTCTACCATTCCCAATACCGGTTCACAAAATACCGGACGACGGACAAAGCCGTCTCCTCAATAGAGGAAATCGGCTTTGAAGTGATGGCCGGCAAGGAAGATAAGATCAGCGAGGCCCTGGCGGAAGCCTCAGCCCTGACGGAGGGAATTACCCTGGCCCGGGACCTCATCAATGAGCCAGCGGAATACATCTATCCGGAAACCCTGGCCCAGGCGGCCAGGCAGGAATTGGAGCCCCTGGGGGTGGAAGTGGAGGTCCTTGGCCCTAAAGAGATCGAGGAGCTTGGCATGACGGCGTTTTTAGCCGTCGGGAGAGGCTCTGACCGGGAGCCCCGGCTGATCGTCATGCGCTGGAAAAACGGCGGAGATGAAGGCGTCATCGGACTGGTGGGCAAGGGACTGACCTACGATTCAGGCGGCTACGCCATCAAGCAGCCCCAGGGGATGGCGGCCATGCATACGGACATGGGCGGCGCCGCCGGCGTCATCGGGGCAATGAAAGCCATCGCCCTCCAGAAGCTGCCAAAGAATGTCACAGCCGTGGTAGCCGCCTGTGAGAATATGATATCCGGCCGAGCTTATAAAAACGGCGACATCATCCCTGCCATGTCCGGCAAGACCATTGAGATCGTCAATACGGATGCTGAAGGCCGGGTGACCTTGGCCGATGCCATCTACTATACGGTAAAGCAGGAAAATGCCGCAGAGATCATCGACGTCGCCACTTTGACCGGAGCCGTTATCGTAGCGCTGGGGTCAAGCTACATGGGTGCTCTCACCAATAACCAGGGCATGATGGACAATCTGCAGGAAGCCGCCAAAGCCGGCGGAGAAAAGATCTGGCAGCTGCCGGCGGATGATGAGTACCGGGAAATGCTCAAGGGGCAACGGGCCGATCTCGTCAATTCCACCCAGGGCGGAGCCGGGGCGATAACCGCCGGATTGTTCCTGGAGAATTTCACCGAGGGCAAACCTTGGGTCCACCTGGACATCGCCGGCACCGCCGCCCACACCAAGGCATCGGGTTATAAACCCCAGGGCGGCTCCGGTTGGCCGGTGAAAACCCTGTACTACTACTGCAAAGGGGAAAGCCAAAACCACCACAAGAACCAGTAGGAGGGATCCATGACCCATAACAGCCGGTTGGGCTGCAGGATTGAAATCATGGTCGGGGACTCTTGATTTGTCGGAACAGCCTCAATTGAATAAATCCAAAAAAAACCTACCGGTGCGGATCATTTGATCTGCACCGGTAGGTTTTTTGGGTAGCGGCAGCTACAGCTTAAGCTGAAGTCTGGTTCCGTTTAGTTGCTCCATTTGTCAGGCCGTCGACAGCCCGGTAAGGCGGAGGTTTTAGAATTCGCAGCTGCCTGTGGTCCTGGGGAAGGGGATGACATCACGGATGTTGGACATTCCGGTCACATACATCAAAAGTCTCTCGAAGCCCAGGCCAAAACCGGCGTGCTTGGCACAGCCGTACCTGCGCAATTCCAGATACCACCAGTAATCTTCTTCATTGAGACCCATCTCCCGGATGCGGTTTAAGAGAACATCATAGCGCTCCTCACGCTGAGAGCCGCCGATGATCTCGCCGACACCGGGAACCAGGCAGTCCATGGCAGCTACGGTTTTTCCATCCGGATTCTGCCGCATGTAGAAAGCTTTGAATTCCTTGGGATAGTCGGTGACAAAGAGGGGTGACTTGAAGACTTCTTCCGTCAGGTAGCGTTCATGTTCCGTTTGCAGGTCCACGCCCCACTTCACTGGATACTCGAACTTCCTGCCGGATTTCTCCAGGATCTCCACTGCGTCCGTATAGGTCACATGTTTAAAGTCCGAGCTGATCAAAGCTTCGAGGCGCTGAATGAGGCCCTTGTCTACAAAGTTGTTGAAGAACTCCATTTCTTCGGGGGCATTCTCCAGAAGATAGGCAATGACATATTTCAGCATATCCTCAGCCAGGGCCATGTTATCAGCCAGATCGGCAAAAGCGATCTCCGGCTCGATCATCCAGAACTCGGCGGCATGGCGGGCCGTATTGGAATTTTCTGCCCGGAAGGTAGGTCCGAAGGTATAAATGTTGCGGAAGGCCAGGGCATAAGCTTCTCCCTGGAGCTGGCCGGAAACGGTCAGATTGGTGCCTTTGCCGAAGAAATCCTTCCCGTAGTCGACTTCGCCGGATTCTGTGCGGGGGATCTGGCCCATATCAAAATTGGTGACATGGAAGGATTCCCCGGCGCCTTCGGCATCGGAACCGGTGATGATCGGGGTGTGCACATAGACAAATTCCCGTTCGTTGAAGAATTTGTGCAGAGCAAAGGCGGCCAGGCTTCTGACCCGGAATAAAGCCGAGAAGGTATTGCCCCGCGGCCGAAGATGGGCGATGGTCCGTAAATATTCAAAGGTATGCCGCTTCTTTTGCAGAGGATAGTCTGATTCGGAGGCGCCCTCCAAAATGATTTCCTTAGCGTGGAGCTCAAAGGGCTGCTTGGAATCCGGGGTGAGAATGAGCTCGCCTTTGACCCGGAGGGCTGTTGCAATGGGATATTTGGAGACGATCTCAAAATTCTCCAGCTTGTCATCCATGACGATCTGAAGATTTTTAAAGTAGGTCCCGTCGTTCAACTCAATAAACCCGAAGTTTTTGGAAATCCGCATGGTCCGGATCCAGCCGGTTACTTCCACAGGGCCTGCAAATTTTGCCTGGTCCCTGTAGATTTCTTTTACAAATGCCATAGTAATTCCTCCAAAGATAAAAATAAAAAAACCTCCGTCCTGAAAACAGGGACGAAGATACTCCGCGGTGCCACCCAGATTATATGGTAAACCATACACTCAATGCCTTAACGCGGCGTACGTCCCGGGCTACTTCATTTCGCCGGGGAACTCAGGGTCGTTTTTCATCGAAGCTTATCTGCCGGCTCACACCATGCCCGGCTCTCTGGGAGACAGTTCTCCGATTACTTTTTCCCGTCATCGTTTTTCCATGTCCTATTATCATACAGTATCCCTTTTAAATACTCAAGAATATACTGATTGGATCCCCAGCGGTTTTTTAGGTTTTTTTGGATCCAGGTTTTTGGATCCTGGGTTTTCAGGATCTTGGGTTTTCAGGTTTTTCTGGAGACCGGGAATTTACAGGAATAGTCCCCAGGATGTTTGTTGAAAGTTCCTCGACGGTTCTCCGGAAGCTCCTTCCAACCCTGCTGATCTGTTCCCTGGCTTCATTTACCTGAATTTTATCTCTTATTCATCTTCATTTAATGCAGATTAGCGGTA
>CAZOTM010000214.1:0-4160 GCA_964582675.1 uncultured Clostridiaceae bacterium | reverse complement strand
CGATGTTCCAAAGGAAGACAAGGCAGGTTCATCCGCTGTCATGCGGTTGTACCTGCCTTGTCTTCCATTCACTGCTTTTTCTTTTCTGGTTTGACCGTTCATTCACGGCGCTGTCTGTCTTCCTAGCTTAATTCCGTTTATTGATCCTGGAAAATCCGTTCAAAGCATAAATTAAAGTTTATGTGGTTTTGGATCAGGTGATTTGGATCCTGCCAAAGCCTTTGTCTGCGACCAGTTCTTTTAAGTCTTCCATCTCCGCCTCCGTGGGTGTAAGCCAGTGCTCGGCTTCGCCCCGGACGCCGATGGGTCGGAATTTGATCAGTTTATAAGTGACGCCCTTGCCCTGGATATAGGGTGACAGGAGCTCTCCGGTATCTTTGACGGTCTGCCGGCTGAATGGGTTATTGTGGAGGACTACGGTGCGAACTTCGGTTAATTTATTTTGTTTGGCCAGTTCCACGGCATTTTTCAATACCGGTTCATTGGAGTGACCGGTCAGTTCCAGGTGGAAACCCGGGTCGCTGCCTTTTAGGTCCAGCATGACGCCGTCGGTGACGGCCATGAGTTCTTGATCTTCGGCAATGGGGAGCCCGCCGTTGCTGTCCATGAGGGTAGTCAAGCGTAGTGCTTTGGCGGCTTTGAACAGTTCCACGAGAAAATCCCGCTGCAGGGAGCATTCCCCTCCGGAGACGGTGATGCCACGGATGAAGGGCATATTGCCCTTCACGTGGTCCATGACCGCTTCCACGGTCATGGCTTTGACTCTAGGTGAGGCGGAATATGGACAATTCTTGTAGCAGGCGCCGCAGTCGATGCATTTGCCTTCATCCCAGACGACTTTGTCGTCAACCAGGGATAAAGCTCCCGTTGGGCAGCCGGGGACGCATTGTCCGCAGTGGATGCACTCATTAATGGTTTCCGGGTTGTGGCAATACTTGCAGTTGAAGTTGCAGCCCTGGAAAAAGATCACCGTCCGGTTGCCCGGTCCGTCAATGAAGCTGGAGTCGATGATGTGGTTGACGAAGGCCTTCATAGGGATTCGACTTTCCGATCCAGGGCGTGCTGGTTCCTGGAGGCGTAGAGTCCCCAGGTGGCATTGGCCTGAGCTACGGCTTCTCCCTTGGCCAGTTTTTCCATGTCGGATTTCTTGACCAGGTAGCCGGTAACCCGGACGACGTCGCAGTCTTCGGAGTAGGTGGAGAAGTACTGCATGCCCTGGGCAAAGGAGCCCTTGATGATGTCTAAGATGGCACCAACGTTGTTTTTGGCGGTGACATCAAAGGGGAAGATGTCGCCTACGCCGCTGGGGAAGTATTTCTGGAACTTGATCTCGTGCTTCAAGTGGGTGTAGAGATCCGGCTCTTCGCCGATGGCAATGCGGATTCCCGGGGTGATGCCGATGTCGTAATCGATCCCCACCTGGGCATGGAGAAGGAAGTGTTTATTGGTGATGTCGCAGTATTTGCCGTCAAAGTCCGTCAACGCCTGATTCAGTGCAGACAAGATGCGATGGGACAATTCATCGGCTTCGGCGCTCTTGGCATAATGGGAATCGATGCCGTCTTTGGCCAGAAGGGTGTTGACGCATTCGTTCAAACCGACGATCCCCAGCATGGCGGTAAAGTTCTCCAGCTTGAGGAAGCCTTCCTTGACCAGGAAGTTGGATTTGAAAAAGTGGCTCTCCTCTACCATGTATCGGATCTTGGCATCCATGAACTCCTGGAGGACGTTGACTGCCTTGGGGAGCTCCACAAAGAACTCTTCGGAGTTTTTGACTTTTAATGCCAGGTTGCTGATCATGACCCGGGACAGGGTAAAGGCTCCGCCGCCTACGGGCAGGGCGTTGTAGCAGCTGGCTATGCCGTAGGGGAAGGGATTGGACGCCTGGTAGTCCTTCATGTTGGCAAAGCTGGGCTTGGCGCAAAGCTGAGAGCAGGCCAGAGCTTTTTCGGCAAAATCATCCGGGGTGATGTCCTCATCGTAGAGGAGGGTGATGGAGGGGATGGCTTCCTGGAGCTCGATCTCGGCGTCCAGGATATAGTGACCGGCTCTGGTGGCTGCCGGACCGATGTTCAAATGGCAGTATGAATCCGGAATGCTCCGGGATAAGAAGAACAGGAACTGCTTGATGAGATATTTGGCTTCGTCTTCTTTGCCTTCGACGATGAAGGGTTCCAGCATGGTGTCCACTTTGCCCAGGTAAACGGGATAATGGGTCACGGACGGCACATGGCGGTAGAAGATCTCCAGGGTCTGGATGGCTTCGGCCAAATCTTTGGGAGGCGCCAAGCGAAGGAAGGCACAGCCGTCGGTCATCAGCTTATCGTAATCGGGCAGGATGTATCTTGGGGCATAGGGCAGAAAACCTTCCGTCAGATTGCAGAGAATCCCTTCTGCTTCCAGCGCCTTGAACTCATCGGAGACTTCAAACACATCGGCAAAATTACCCGGCAATGAGGCCAGACCATAGGCGGCCTGCTCATGGGTAAAGGCTGGGTTGCTGATGATGGCTTTCGCCTGGTTGATTAGTGTTTCAATATCTCTGTTCATGTATTTTCCCCCCTGGATGGTTGTTAGTTTTAGTTTCCCTCTGTTTGATTTAATATTACCAAGACACTAAAGTATAAAATATGCCAAGTGGCAGAAAATACAAATTATTTTAAATTTTTGTGGAGCTTATTCTGACTTTCTTTTGTCTGTTTTATCCAGTTGGTATTTGACCTTTTCTTCTTGAAATACTTGATCGCCAAGGTAATTATCTCGCTGCAATCTCCCGATTAAGAGATAGGCTGGTATTTCGTGAGCAGCCGAAAATTCTTCGATGTGGGTTAGAGAAAAATCGCCGGTTTGTGTGAATGAGCGGTATTGATTATGGTCTATCAGTGCATTGGCTGCAAACTCGTTGGCCCGATCCTCCGCTTCATTTTCACTGTATTCATAATCAACCAGTCGATGATCCATGTCCTGATTGATGATATGACCAATTTCATGAAACAGGGAGAACCAAAATACGTCGGCATAGGAATACCGGACCGTCATGATCAAACTCAGGGTGTGATCATCATTTTTTTTGATGACACCTTGCACCGGGGCTCCGGGAAAATGCCTGATAATGGCAAATTTGATACCGCATTCCGCAAAATAGGTTGTCAACTTTGCCTGGATCGTTTCAAAATTTTCGAAAATCAGGGGTTTGATCTTGTCCAATTGGCTTTTCAGTTTTGCCAGATCGAATGGCCCACTCACCTGATGGTCTTTTAAAATCAAGTCAGAGATCCGCAGCCAGGCAAATAGAACATAGGGATCCGTATTTTTCCCTGATGCCAAACGGTATGCACCGGCCTGAGAAATTTCCGGGATGCTTAGCAAACTGCTGAGGTTCAACAATTTTCGCCATTCGATGAGGAGGGTCGTTCCCATCGCCTCAGTACTGATGATTCCAATTTCCCGCCCAAAAACCGTGATGGCTTTTATTTTTTTCAGGATATCTAATTCCTGTTTGGATACTTGATTGACCTCTTCGTAGTCAGCCAGTTCCTTTTCGTAATTTGCCTGAAGATTGATCCAAAAGCTGGCATCAACGCCCAAAGCATACTCCAACTTTTTCGCAAAAGCTGAAGAGATCGGTTTTTGACAATTCACGATGCCGCTGATATGCGGTTCTTTAACTCCGGTTCTGATAGCCAGTTCCCGTTGCGTCATCCCCCGGTCCTGAAGCATCTCCTTCAAGGTTTCCCCGGGATGAATTATAAACTCAGGGGATAATCCATTCATTTTTTTTGCCATGATAATCCATCACCCCTTTAATAATAACAGCATCACATTGCTTTAAAGCTTCTCCATCCAGACTGTCCGATACAGGTTTCACGATTAGTCTGACATGGTCGGTTATGGAAATCCCATAACAGCCTTTCAAATTCTCATACAATGGATGAGGCTTGCCCAATCCAGTCGTTAAATAAATATAAAACGTCTTAGCTGCTTTCAATCCATCCAGTCTCTTTTTAATGATTTTAGCTCGTTCAATCCCAATTTTTTTCTTCATTAAATCAAAATCATCAAAAAATCTCCGGGTCAGTTCGCTCTCATAGCCAATAGTCATATTGTGTTGCCACCACCCTGCTTAACCTTTCAATTTACTTAATCTTTTGATTAACTTA
>CAZOTM010000213.1:0-4162 GCA_964582675.1 uncultured Clostridiaceae bacterium | reverse complement strand
AATTAATCCTTCAATTAATCCTTTGGTTTCGTTCTTCTGTTTGGTCTTTCGTTTAAATCTTTCAATTTTGGTGCAGATTTTTTGTTTGGTCAATCCATGACGCCGCCCCTCCGGTCTTACCTTCCAGTCTCGATGATCCTGCCGCCGCCGAAGGTCTTTAACCCATCATACAGGACGATGGCCTGGCCTTTGGTGATGGCCCGCTGCAACCCGTCGAAGACCACTTTGATTGTTCCATCCGGGAGGGGATATACAGTACAATCCGCCATTTTGGCGGCATAGCGGATCTTCCCCTGGAGGCGTACCGGCTGGGTCAGGCTGTCCACGGCTATCCAATTCAAATCCTCAGCGATGAGCTCCCTGCTGTAAAGCTCCTCTTCCCGGCCCACCACCACCTCATTGCTCTCCGGTCTTATTTCCGTGACAAATACCGGGGTCCCCAGGGCCAATCCCAGACCTTTTCGTTGGCCGATGGTATAAAAGGCGATCCCCTGGTGGGTCCCCAGGATGTTTCCCGCTCGATCGACAAAATTGCCCGGGGTTTTTTTCTCCGGGACGAGGGAATAAACAAAACGGCCGTGCTTATTGTCAGGGACAAAGCAGATGTCCTGGGAATCCTTCTTGTTGGCCACTCCCAGTCCGATCTTCCCGGCGATCTCCCTGATCTGATCCTTGGTATACTCCCCGCAGGGCATCAGGGTATGTTTGAGCTGGTCCTGAGTCAAATTGTACAAGGCGTAGGTCTGGTCCTTGTGATCGTCATGAGCCCGCTGCAGGATAAATCGACCATTTTCTTCATATATTTTCGCGTAATGACCCGTTGCGACATAATCGGCACCCAGTGACCGGGCCCGCCTTAACAGCTCCTCGAATTTGATATACCGGTTACAGGCGATGCAGGGGTTGGGGGTGGCCCCTGCCAGATAATCATCCACAAAATAATCGATGACCTTTTCCCGGAAGACCTCCCGGAAATTCATGACATAATAGGGGATCTGGAGGCGATCCGCCACCATCCTGGCATCATTAACCGAAGAGAGGGAACAGCATCCGCCTTCCCTCTCCGTATATTCTTCATTTTCCTGCCATACCTGCATGGTGATGCCGATGACATCGTAGCCTGCTGCTTTCAGGAGATATGCCGCAACGGAAGAATCTACACCGCCGGACATTCCGACAACTACTTTCTTTCCCATTGCTGTGTTTCAACCCCGTTTATAATGTTACTCGGCACTGCCGTGATCATGGTGAAGATCCGGGTCCGATTCCGTATAATCCCAGGGTTCCAGCCCCTGCTCTTTCCGGTAATTGTTAATGGCGATATGAATGGCATCCTCGGCCAAAACGGAACAGTGCATCTTCACCGGCGGAAGACCATCCAGGGCTTCAGCCACTGCTTTGTTGGTCAACGTCCAGGCTTCCTCCAGGGTCTTGCCCTTGATGAGCTCGGTGGCCATGGATGAAGAGGCAATGGCAGAACCGCAGCCGTAGGTCATAAAGCTGACATCAGCGATAACATTATCCACTACCTTCAAATAGATCCTCATGATATCCCCGCATTTGGGATTGCCAACCTCGCCGACGGATGAAGGGTTTTCCATCTCCCCCACATTTCTGGGATTTCTAAAATGGTCCATGACCTTTGGGCTGTATATCATTATTTTCCTCCTGTTTCTTTCAAATGATTCAAATAGAGGGGCGAGTAGCCTCTCAGCTGTTTGATGATCCCCGGCAGCACTTCCAAAACCTTATCCACTTCCGCATCCGTGTTAAAATCACCCAGGGACAGCCGGAGTGAGCCGTGGGCAAGTTCATGGGGCAGCCCGATGGCCAGCAGCACATGGGACGGGTCTAAGGAGCCTGAGGTGCAGGCCGATCCGGAAGACGCACAGATCCCTTCAAAATCAAGGTTGAGGAGGATCCCCTCCCCTTCAATAAATTCAAAGATGACATTGACATTGTTGGGGAGCCGATGGTCCCCTCTGGGCCCGTTCAAGCGGGAATACGGGATGGATGTCAGGATGCCGGAGATGAGGCGTTCCCGCATTGCGGTCATGCGCTCGGCATGGGCTTCCAGATTCTGATCCGCCAGTTCCAGAGCGTAGCCCAGCCCGACGATCCCGGCCACATTTTCCGTTCCGGCCCGCCGGCCTCTTTCCTGGCCGCCGCCATGGACCAGATTGTCCAGACGGACGCCTTTTTTAACGTAAAGGACACCAATGCCCTTGGGGGCGTAGAATTTATGGCCTGCCATGGACAGCATGTCGATGTTCATGTCGGCAACGTCGATTTTGATTTGACCCATAGCCTGGACCGCATCGGTGTGAAAATAAACTTTCTTTTCTCGGCAGACCTGACCGATGGCCTTGATTGGCTCAATGGTGCCGATTTCGTTATTGGCTGCCATGACGGAGACTAAAATCGTCGTTTCCTTGATGGCATTGGCCACCTGCTCGGCGGTAACAAAGCCCTCCTGGTCCACCTCCAGATAAGTGACCTCAAAGCCCTGCTTTTCCAGCCACTCGCAGGAGTGGAGGACCGCATGATGCTCAATTTTGGTGGTAATGATGTGGTTGCCCTTGGTGCGGTTTTTGAAGGCAGCGCCTTTGATGGCGTAATTATCAGCCTCCGAGCCGCCGGCGGTGAAGTATATTTCAGACGGGTCGCAGTTGATGGCTTTGGCCACCCTTTCCCGCGCCTTGTCGATGGCGGTTTTGGCATCTCTGGAAGCGGAATAGATCGAAGACGGATTGAAGTAATATTGGTTGTAGTAAGGGATCATCTCCTTGATCACTTCATCCTTGACTCTGGTGGTTGCCGCATTGTCCATGTAAATTACCGGAACGTTTTCCATTTATTCTTCTCCCTTGATGAATTTGATTTTGCTTTCATTTTGTTTATAGTCATCCATGATGTCTTGCAGAGTGATGGAGCCCATCACCTCATCAATGGCAGTTTTGATTTTTTTCCAAACAGTTCGGGTGGCACAGCAATCGATATTGCCGCATAGATCGTTATCGAGACAGTCTGATATCTCCACGGGACCTTCCAACACGTTCATGATCTCCAAAACGGTCAACTCCCTGGGGTTCTTGTTCAGCACATAGCCCCCCTGGGCTCCCCGGATGCTCTTAATGAGGTCTGCTTTCCGCAAAGGCGCAAACAGCTGCTCCAGGTAGTATTCACTGATGTTCTGCCGTTTGCTGATGCTCTTGATGGAAACCGGAGTATCCCCCTGGTTCACTGCTAAGTCAACCATGGCTTTGACACCGTATTTCCCTTTAGTTGAGAGTTTCAAATCCAAAACTCCTTTCCGAATTTTCAACAATCCCATTATATTAAACCCGAGTGGTTCTGTCAACATTGAAAAAAGCCCTGAACTTCAATGAGTTCAGGGCTTTTTTCGGGGGTGTCTGACCCACTTGAGGATCACTGGCTGCATTTAGGCTTATTTGGTTGGCCGGTTGGTCTTCAGGCTGCTGAGCAAAGCCTCCCAATACCGCCGGGTGGTCTCCTCCAGTTTATTGTCGCCGAACTCGTAGAACTTCATCCCCTTCAGCCCGCTGGGCATATATTCCTGCTCCACATAGTGGCCTGGGTAGTCATGGGGGTATTGGTAGCCCTGCATCCGGCCCAGGGCTTTGGCCCCCGCATAGTGGCCGTCCCGAATGTCCGGCGGGATCTGCCCCACGTCCCTGCCTTCAATAGCCTCGCTGGCACGCCAGAAAGCTTTGGCGGCGCTGTTGGATTTAGGGGCGGTGGCCAGAAGGATAGCCGCATTGGATAGGGGCAGGACCGCTTCGGGCAGCCCCAGCTGCAAGGCAGAATCCACACAGGCCTTGACGATGGGGATGGCTTGGGGATAAGCCAGGCCGATATCCTCCGAGGTGATGGCCAAAAGCCGCCGGGAAACGGACAGGAGATCCCCGCCTTTGAGCATCAACGCCAGATAGGTGATGGCGGCATCCGGATCAGAGCCGCGGATTGATTTATGGAACGCTGAGAGAAAATCATAATGACTGTCCCCATCCGTATCAAAATTGATCATTTTCCGCTGCAGGACTGCCTCGGCATCCTCCCCGGTAATTTGGAGCTCGTCGAGACCGGACCGGAATCTTGCGATAAACAGGATCTCCAGGGCATTGAGCCCCTTGCGCATATC
>CAZOTM010000212.1:2122-4164 GCA_964582675.1 uncultured Clostridiaceae bacterium | reverse complement strand
GCTTTTGTGGGGAGAAAAAAACGGGGGAATGGACCCAAAATAGCGTTTATGGCAGAATATGATGCATTGCCATCCATCGGCAATGCCTGCGGGCATCATTTAATTGCGGCAATGAGTTTTGGTGCCGCCATTTCGTTAGCTGAGGCATTGGATGAATACCCGGGGGAAATCCTCCTTGTGGGGACACCGGCAGAAGAAACAGGCCACGGCAAACCATTTCTACTCAGCCAGGGAGTGTTCGCTGATGTGGATGCTGCCATGATGATTCATCCTGATAATACGACGAATTTCAGCCCGGTGGTCCTTGCCATCGGTGGGATCGATTTTCACTTCCATGGCAAAGCCACCCATGCGGCTGCTGAGCCTGAATTAGGAATAAATGCCCTGGATGCGGTGATCCTCCTGTTTAACAACATCAATGCTTTAAGACAGCAGCTGCGATCGGATGCCAGAGTCCACGGCATCATCATTGAGGCTGGCAATGCGGCGAATAGCATTCCCGACAGAAGTAAAGTCCGATTGGAAATGCGGGCTGGTGATCAGGAATACTTTCTTGAGCTGATGGAAAAAGTCAAACGGTGTGCGGAGGCCGCCGCATTGGCTACTGGTTGTCAGCTGGAGTGGAATCACTTTGAGCCCAACTGCGACAGTTTGAATACCAATCGGAACCTATTAGAATTATTCAAGAAGCACTCAGCTGACTTCAGGATCGAAGAAAATCCTGGGAAAGGTATGGGTTCCACCGATATGGGGAATGTCAGCCAAGCTGTGCCATCCATTCATCCTTATTTGAAAATGATTGAGGGTACGGCTGGTATCCACACCAAGGAATTTATGGAAGAGACAACCTCGGAATATACCAAGGAAAAAACCATTCAAGGCGCCAAGCTTTTGGCGATGACCGGGCTGGATGTTTTAAAGGATCCAGACCAGCTGGCAAGAATTAAACGCGAATTCAGGGGACAATAATCCTGGCTCATCAATAAACACGGGAGGTTTCCTATCGGCCATTTTTAATAAATTGGCTGCAGGGAAGTATTATGGAAAAAGTATTAACAAAACCAAATAAGTGCAAACAGTGCGGACTTTGCGTCGAAAGCTGCCCTACCAAATCAATCCAATTTTCGGAAATGATCAACCCGTCAGGATATAACTACACGATCATCAATCATGAATCATGCGTAGCATGCGGTATTTGTTACACAGTATGCCCTGACGGGGTATATGAAATATTGGGCGCTAAATAAGTTAATTTAAAGGGGTAGAGAAAATGGGCGATATGATAAAAGGAAATGAAGCGATTGCCGAAGCTGCCATAAGAGCTGGTGCAAGGTTTTATGCAGGATATCCGATTACTCCTTCAACGGAAATAATGGAATATTTTTCATATAGGATGGACGAAGTTGGCGGGTCCTTTGTTCAGGCAGAATCAGAAATCGCCGGCATCAACATGCTGATTGGGGCATTATCCTGCGGGGTAAGATCTTTAACGGCATCCTCAGGACCAGGCATCAGCTTGAAACAGGAAGGCATGACCACCCTGTCGGATGAGCAGCTGCCAGCAGTCGTAATCAATATGGTGCGGTATGGCAATGGTATCGGCACCCTGCTTTCCGCACAGTGTGATTATTTAAGGGAGACCAGGGGCGGCGGGAACGGCGACTATCGCTGCATCGTGCTTTGTCCCAGCAGCATCCAGGAAGCAGTGGACTTAGTAGGCTTGGCATTTGACCTGGCGGAAAAATACCGGATGGTGTCGGTCTTAATGTCCGAAGGTGCTCTAGGCCAAATGATGGAGCCGTGTGATCTGCCAGAAATGCAGGAAGTCAAGCGCTACAGCTGGGGATTTGACGGCAAATATACCAATAAGCAGATTGGTATATTCGACCGGGACAGCATGAAAGAATCGGTACAGCTTAACGAGAAGTATAATCAGGTCAAAGAAAATGAACAAAGATGGGAAGCGGATCATGTCAGCGATGCTGATTATGTGTTTGTATCCTATGGTCTCCCCGGCAGATCCACCATCGGTGCGGTAAATC
>CAZOTM010000212.1:0-2088 GCA_964582675.1 uncultured Clostridiaceae bacterium | reverse complement strand
GAGCCGAAGGGCATAAAGTCGGATTCATCCGGCCGATCACTGCCTGGCCATTCCCGGTAAAAGCCTTTGCAGAAGTGAATCCCGGAGTTAAGGGATTTATCACCATAGAAGCCAATGCCACCGGTCAAATGGTGGAAGATGTAGCATTAGCTGTAAAGAAAGTATTTTCAACCAATATCCCTGTATACTGCAATCCGCATGTATTCGGCATTCCGGCGATAAAAGCCATCAAAGACGATTATTTCAAAGTGGCTGCCGGCGAATTGAAGGAGTTATATTAACATGGCGAAAGCAAGAAAAGTTCCAGAAGTAATTGAAAAATCCATGGGATTTTGCCCCGGGTGTGGTCATGGCGTGGCCATCCGACTCATTGCGGAATGCCTTGAAGAATTGGGTCAGGATAAAAATGTAATTTATGGACTGGGAGTTGGCTGCTCCAGCCTTTTGGGCGGCGGACTGGAAGCGGATCGGCGGCATTGTTCACATGGTCGGGCAGGCGCCGTTTGCACCGGTATGAAACGGGTCAATCCGGAAAATTTGGTGGTGTCTTATCAGGGAGACGGGGATGCCTATAGCATTGGGCTGGCGGAAACTACGGCAGCTGCATACCGCAACGAAAATATTTCGGTGTTTATCATCAACAACACCAATTACGGCATGACTGGAGGCCAAATGAGCCATACCACAATGCCCGGCCAGATAACCACCACCACTCCCCTGGGCAGAGATTGTGATGTTACCGGATATCCTCTAAGATTCCCAGAATTGGTTGCCTCACAGTTCAATGCGGCTTATGCAGCCAGAGGGGCGATCACTACTCCAGTCCAAATCAACAAAACCAAGAAGTACATAAAAAATGCGCTGGAAGCGCAAATCAATCATGAGGGGTATTCCGTGGTGGAGATCCTATCCACCTGTCCCACTAATTGGGGAATGACCGCAAGCGAAGCGAAAAAGCGGATCGACAATGAATTGATTCCCACCTTTCCGTTGGGTGAATTCAAAGTAAGGGAGGCAAAGTAAGATGATAGAAATAATATTTGCCGGTTCCGGCGGCCAGGGTGTACTGACATCAGGGTTACTGATTTCCCAAATCGCTGTTTTTAAAGGTCATCATGCCACCTGGATTCCTCAATACGGCTCAGCCATGCGTGGCGGCACGGCAAACTGCACGGTGAAGTTCGGTGAGGAGTATATCTATAATCCTTCACAGGAAGAACCAAACATTTTGCTGGCGATGAATACCCTGTCCTTCAAGAAATTTTTACCGATTGTCCAACCGGGTGGCACCGTATTGATCAACAGCGACATGGTGGACGGCGAAAGCACCAGAGACGATGTTAACATAGTGAAAGTTCCCTGCATGACCATGGCCAAAGAGCTGAATCATGTCAAGGGCGCTAATATTATCATGGCCGGAGTTATTGCCAAATTGACCGGTGAGTTTACGGAGCAGGAAGGAATCAACGGAATGAACGACATGTTTAAGAAAAAAGGCAAAGAAAAGTTCGAAGCCTTAAATACTCAAGCGTTCAAAGCCGGATTCAATTATCTGTAGTTTGAAAAATTGATCCATCCCGGATTGGTATCAATGGATGTCAGTTGGACATGAAAAGAGATATTGGACGGATATGACCGAAAAGTCTTGAGAAGTGCAATTCATCGTTGAAATGAAAGCGAAGCGTCGCTCTCAGCGGAACCAAATTGTCAGATCACACTTCATAAACATGGCTTTTGCTATGGCTTTAAAAGGGTGACTGCTCACGGGATTTTCCGACGAAACACGTTTTGACAAAGAATATAAAACATACAGCCCCTGTAATTATCTGCAAAAGTGATTACAGGGGCATGGTATTTTCATTATTCCAGATGAGCCGGTGGCTTGGGTATTGTAAATTTTCCGCATTGGTCTCTGGAAGACATAAATCTAATTAAAATCAATCAGATGAATTTCCGAAATTTATGAAATAGCAATATTGGTTCGGGTGTCAAAATTGAAAATTACGCTGCCTGTATGCTAATCCTTACTTCAGAAAAATTGATTTTGTTGTAGAACGAACTTGATAAATAGTTTTGAAATGAGATAAA
>CAZOTM010000211.1:0-4164 GCA_964582675.1 uncultured Clostridiaceae bacterium | reverse complement strand
TCCAGCCACCTGTCAATCCTTCCCGTCAAAGAGCCTTTAAACGGTGTTTTTTAAGCTGTATAATTTAATTAAACAAATTGAAAACCCTCTGCTTCCAACCCTTTTTCCCTTCTTCGAAATACCGGATATTGTGCTTGCCAATATTTACCAAATAACCGATCAGCCCCTGGGAGGTTTGCCATGAAGGCCTTCGAAAAATTCATCTCCGAAAAAAGGCGGTCTGTCCCTGCTCCGGGGAGCTTGGTGGACGAGACCGGCCAATGTGTCTTTGGTACCTTTGACTGCGAATTCGAAAAGATGGAACTGGAAAAACTGGACCATCCGACCAGTGCCCCCCAGTTCATGAATAAACTGAAGCTGACCCTGTGGGAGGCTGCCATGATCCACCTTAAAGACGGTGTATTACTGGCCGCTGTCAGTGATATGGGGATTTTCGGCAAAACCCTGAATGTTTTCTATGACAAACGGAGTAAGCAGGTCTACTGCTGGGATACCAATCTGAAAAGCCAGGATACGACCATCGCGCCCAACCTCCTCCATTGCAGCGTGGCAACTGCCGCCACGGATTATGGCTTCATCAAATATATCAACGACTTCGGCAAGGGAGCCTGCCGTCTCTGCGGCAGCCATGAAGATAAAGCCGGCAATCACATCGAATATGATTTTTCCCTGTCACGTCTGTCAAAACCCAGTGTAGTGAGCATCCCCTTTGGCAAAAACCGACCCCTCTACAGCCAAAAGGACTTTTGCAAGGTCGAGGGCAGACTCACCTTAAATGGCGAGGACTTTTTAACCGACCAGGACAGCGTGGCCATCGTCGACGATCACCGCGGTTACTATCCCCGCCATGCCCACTATGACTGGGTGACCACCATGGGCCGCTGTGAGGTGAACGGAGAAAGGAAATTCTTGGCCTTCAACCTCACCCGAAATCAAAGCCTGGATCAGGAAGCCTATAACGAAAACCTGATCTGGTTGGAGGGTACCACCAGTCTCCTGCCGCCGGTGATTTTTTCACGCTCACCGGAGTCGAAGGACTTTACCGGCAGCGGGGAATGGCTCATCCAGGACGACCACGACATGGTGAACATCAAATTCAAGGTATTGGCGCAAAACCCCATGTTACTCCATGCCTTCATCGTCAAAATGGACTACTACATCGCCTTCGGTAAACTGGAAGGCTATGTCCGGGACGAAGCCGGCAATAAATACATCCTGGATGGTATGCTGGGCATGGGAGAAGATAAAACCCTGCTGCTTTAAGAGGCGATCCTGGAGTTCCATGAAGAATCCGAGGATGACGGACTTGCCCCTTGTTGAGTGATTGGCCAGGAGGGTATTTACGAGTTCCAAAATCCCATATAAGTCTTATCAACTGGCAGGAGAAGTTCATCACCTGTTTTCCCCCTATGCCAGCAGGGATTGCGAATGTGATTGACTGATCCGCCAGCTCATTGGGGATTCTTTTCGGAGGACTCCACTTAACTGGACCTAAAAAGAAAAACGCCAAACCAAATGGGTCTGACGAATCTTTACGGGTGACTCTTCAAGCTATTTCTTTATTTCAAATCCTTCAATTGGTTTGCTAAGCTATAGGGAATGATTTGATTGGAAATTGTTTCAGTATAGGCTGGTTCGTTATGCATATACTCAAGGATCTCCCGTGTATTAAATGGTTTGAACTTCTTAACAACTGCTTCGAGGACTTCAAGTTCTTCCGGTGTGAAAACCGAAGGATCCACGGCATGAGTTGACTTGATCCGATAACTGATATCATCGTAAATCAACTCCTCCTCGATTTTTACGGTCGGCAGGCAAATGATCTCATTATAACCAATCGGCAATGCCCCCAGGGGCATGTGCTTATACACCAACCCCGTCATGGACCTGCCCTGTCTTCCATAAAATAAAGCATCTGAATACCACAAGAGCTTCATCAACTTAATCTTATAAAGATTTTCTATAACTCCGGAGAAATGGCCCATGACATTGGCAACTTTTTCCAAATCCAAAAGCTTATACCCATTCTGTTCATCCTCTTCACTAAAATCCACATAGAGACTGCGAATTTCCTGCACTAATAAATGGCTGTTGCCGATTTCTGCCACCCGTACCGCGATGTTTTTTCGTAATCGCACATACTTTTCTAAAGGAAATCTATTTTTATGCTTTTCGAGGGATTCCAACGCAAACATTGGATTTTCATAAGCCATTCGCATGATGTTGTCATACGTCTCATCTTGGATTGTCTTGCTTTCATACCTTGTGATCGTAACCTCTCCCCAGCCGAGGATTGCCGAAAAATCACTCTGGCTCAATCCGTAATAATTTCTGATATTAGCGATTTCTGCCGAAGTCAGTAAACCCTTCTTCATTCGATAGGAATCTCTCCCTCTCAGCAAATTCCCATCCATTAATCCGGCTGTTACGAATTCATTTTCTTCTTCATCCGATAACGGACAAAAGAAATAAATCTCATCGAAATCCACAACTTCATCTTTTACGATCGATTGGGTATGCCTTTTTCTTTGCTCCAAGGAATGGGTTTTGTTGCACAACGGACAATCCATATTTATCATTCCAATCAATTGATCATTATTCAAATTTAACACTCCTTCGGCCCACCCTAAGTATAGGGTTTTTGGATCGGTAATGGGAATCTGGCGAAATGGAATGAAACACAAAATACTTTACGGTTTTTTCTATCCCTGATCTTTACTTTAATATATACTTCCCGATTCTTGATTGCTTTACCAAATGCAAAGAATGGCGGCAGCCTGTTATCCAAGTTATCAATGAAAATTTCCAGATAGTCTGATAGATCCAAACCGAGTAATTGACTCTTTATATCATACCTGTCAAAGTCCAGTGCCAGCATCGTATTTACAGTTGTGAAGAGATCTGTGGGTGATTCCAATTTCTTTTTACTCAGTATATCCAAATCCATTGCCACATCAAACATAGGGTGGATCAATACCTCTTTCAGGTCAGCAAGAAATGCTTCGACTTCACTTTCAGTGGATATTACTTTCAGATTCATCCATACACCCCCTACATTTACAGTATACACTATCAATTGATAGTGTATACTCCGGTTTTCGTTTTTTTACAAAATTTCTCGATCTTTTCCTGGTGTTGACATAACTCTTGGAGTAGTCTATTGCTTTAACACCAAGCCAAAAAGACCATGGAGGATTCGAATCAGGATCCTCCATAGTCTTTTTGTTGGTTATTTTCTACATCCCTGGCTGTCCCTCAAGGCACCATTTGGCAGCTGAGTGACCCGTTTTATTAATGAATTACCGGGGCAGGTAGACGAGCTGGCGGGATTGGTGGGGATCATGGATTTGAACAACCAGGGCTCCCACATCCCGGTAATTCACAATGAAATCACCACCCCGGAACTCCGTTTCGGAAGGCCGGGATTGCGTATCAATGAACCGCCGGTCGATTTCCACCCCATACTGAAAGACTGCCATTTGAATATTCATATAATCATCCTTGCTTGGCTTGGTTTTATAGGAGTAGGTAACGATCAGATCCCGTCCGCCGATGATGTCATTGGGTACCGTTTTTACTTCCCGGATGACCACGTCCGCCATTTCAAAGGAGAGCGCCTCACCCACCAGAGACAGGTCCTCGCTGCCGGGGGTTTTTGCCCGGTAGGCTTCGTTCAGTTTCAGCCGGTCGGCTTCCAGTTTTTCCTTTAATGCCTTGAGGTCTACATAATCCCTTGGATAAGCGGCTTTCACCCGATATTCATTGCCCTCATCGTTGAACAGACGGAAGATGATCTCTACCTCCTCATTCGGGTCGGTCAAATAAAAGCTTTGTTTCTGTAGGGTTCCCCCCGGCAGGAGATCTTTGGACTTCCCATTTCCTGAGTCATGACCGATCCAGGTGCCGCCTTCAACCCGCTGGCCTGCCTGATGGATCTCCAGCTCCAGTTTTTTCGCATTATAGGCTGATTCCCCTCCGGAGGAATCCCCAATGAATGTTTGGGTGTACTCAATCAAAAGACCTTCCCTGCCGGATTGATCTTCCCCTCGGTATAGATTTTGGAAGACCAGCTCCCATAGCTTCAGATCGTAGGCCTTGCCGAAATCCAGCTTCTGAATGACCTCATCTTTGGGTCCAGCAGGAGTTGTGTCCATGGTTCCCGAA